>CALMVQ010000049.1 GCA_937873135.1 uncultured Scytonema sp.
CCTCCCCCCCTCTCCCTCTCCTCTTCTTCTGGCACAATATGCTGGGAAAAGCGCGGAGGACTTTTTAAATGAGGGGTTACAGGCAATCAGTTCCGGGAAAGTCCAAGAAGGAATCGCTGCCTTTCGCCTAGCAACTAAGTTAGATCCAGATTTAGCCCCAGCGCACTACAATTTGGGGCTAGCACTGCGACAAATTGGGCAGTTACAACCTGCGGCTAATGCATTTTATCAAGCAACACAAGCTGATCCCAAGTTTGCTCTGGCTTTTGCCAATTTAGGCGGGGCATTGTTAGAAGGCAATAATTTGCAGCAAGCAAATGATTACTTGCGAAGGGCATTGGAAATCGACCCAAAACTGGGAGTTGCTTACTATAATTTAGGGTTAGTCCAAGAGCAACAACGAGATTGTGATCGAGCGATCGCATCTTTTAAAAAAGCAGTAGAGTTTAGTCAAAATGCACCAGAGCCTGCTTATCATACAGGAATGTGTTATCTCCAAAAAAATCAACCTGATAAGGCAAAAGACGCATTTCGCAAAGCCGTGAAAATTAATCCTAAATATGCAGAAGCTCACTACAGTCTTGGTTCCATATTTTTGAGTAAAGGTAAGTTACAAGACGCATTAGAAGCTTTTAGGAAATCTGCCGAGGGAAACGCCAAATATCCAAATGCCTATTATGGTGCTGGAGTAGTTTTTATGCAGTTAAAGCAATATCCAGAGGCGGCGCAGGTGTTGCAGTATGCCAGAGATTTATATACGACTCAAGGCAATCCTCAGTGGGCTAACAATACAGAGAACTTATTGCGACAGCTCTCTTATCCTACTTATCAGCCTCGCTAATGTTGATGGGTAAGGGCAACAAAACAAACACAGCTAGAAAAAAGCTCTCAAAACTTGTAAAATTATTAACATCACAAAAAAGCGGCGGGAAAGCCCATTCTTTTCAGGGATGGGATGAAACTAGTGCAACAAGGCAAAAGTAAAAAGTCAAAAGGCACTCATAATGAAATCCTTATATATCAACCTTTTGGTTTGAGATTTACTGGTAAGTTATTTCAGCCAGCCTGCACTAGGTTGCCGCCGTCCTTAGTCATTGGTTATTTGGATTACAAATGACTAATGGCAAATGACAAATGACAAATGACATAAAATCCCATGAATTCTCTCACAAACCAAGTTTATCCAGTTATTTGGCACAACGACTCAGTTTCATTAATTGACCAAAACCGCTTGCCGAATGAGTACGCATTTGTGGAAATTCATCGCAGCGAAGATATGGCACGGGCGATCAAAACCATGATCGTCAGAGGTGCACCTGCGATTGGTGTTGCTGCAGCTTACGGAATGTATCTTGGAGCAAGAGAAATTGAGGCACACAACCGCAATGAGTTTTTGAACAGTCTGGAAAAAGTCGCCCAGATGTTACGTTCAACTCGTCCGACAGCAGTCAATTTGTTTTGGGCAATATCACGAATGCTCAAAACTGCCTATGAAGCGCTGGGGACGGTAGAAGAAATCAAAGAAACTCTGTTGCAAACTGCCAAAATTATCAATGCTGAAGATTTGCAAACCTGTGAGGCGATCGGTGACAATGGTTTGGCAGTTTTACCTAATACCCCAGAAAAGCTGACAATTCTTACCCATTGCAATGCGGGTGCGTTGGCAACTGCAGGTTACGGTACTGCTTTAGGTGTGGTACGTTCGGCTTTTCGAGAAGGGCGTTTGGTGCGTGTCTTTGCTGACGAAACTCGCCCACGGCTACAAGGTGCAAAACTTACCGCTTGGGAATGTGTCCAAGAAGGCATTCCAGTCACGGTTATTACTGATAGCATGGCAGCGCATTGTATGAAACAGGGTTTAATTCATGCTGTAGTTGTAGGTGCTGACAGAATTGCTGCCAATGGAGACACAGCCAACAAAATAGGTACGTATAGTTTAGCACTCGTAAGCCAAGCGCATAATATTCCTTTCTTTGTTGCAGCTCCCCTTTCAACCATTGATTTTTCCTTAGCCGATGGCAGCCAAATTCCCATTGAGGAGCGTCAAGCAGAGGAAATCTATCAAATTGGCGACACTATCGTCACACCAAAGGGTGCAGAATTTTATAATCCAGCGTTTGATGTGACACCAGCACATCTGATTAAAGCAATCATTACAGAAAATGGCGCATTTGCTCCTAGTGAGTTAGCAAAATCTCAGAAGAAGCAAGCAGCTAAAATAGCCTAAGTTTGCCCTGATGAGAAATCGTGGTAGGTTTGAGTGATATCAAGGCTCAACCTACACACTCAGAAACTTCATGCTTTTTGGGAAGTCCTAACATTTGCTCTGGTGTAGGTAGACTCGCTAACAGTATAATAATCTCCTTATAATCTTGCATAAATGCGGGATGAATTAGCACCTGAAACTATTAATAATTCGTCCAATCATCCAGAAGATTTATTGATATTTAAGCAGATCGGCACAAATAAATTCATGTTTGTAGTTGCGCTGACCTCGCCCTAGATATCAGCGCTGAAGCGCAACTACGAACCTTTACATAAATTCATATAGTTAGGTTTTTTTGTGTCGATATACTTACTCCTTCAATAATAGATAATATAGCTCACCTTTATTCACAATAGAACCAGCGATCTCGCCTGCTTGTTTGCCGACACCAATATAGTAATCCACTCGACCTGGAGTTTTAATTGCACCCCCGGTGTCTTGGTCGAGGACGTAGCGACTCACAAGACGCTGTTCAATTTTGCCTTGATGGATAAATGGAAATCTAGCGCGAATTATGGCTAATGCACCGGGAGGCATTAAGGATTTATCTGTAGCAATTGACCTTTCAGGGGTAATTGGGACGCTGAGACTACCGCTAGCGGGGGCATTTTTTGTGTCTTTAAAGAAGATAAAACGAGGATTTCGAGGTAAGTAGATGTTTTGGCTTTGGGTATTTTTTTCCAGGTAATTAATAACTTTTTCTAAAGTAATTCCTTTTGGCTCTAGTTTGCCATCTTTAATTAATTCTTTACCTAAGCTGACATAATCGTGGTCGGTGTTTCCAGCATAGTTAATTGTTGTAGTAGTTCCATCAGATAATTTCAAGACAGCAGAACCTTGGACTTGGGAAATAAAAGCATCCATCCGCGATTTGAACCAAAATAATTCTAAACCTTTGAGTTTCCCTTTCGCTGCTTGTAAAGCGTCTGCACCTTCCAATTCTAACCGGGTGGGATGGGGTTTACTCCAGTTTTGAAAATCGTCGGGTAAGCGGTAGATAGGATAACGATATTCTGCTGTAGGTTTGCGACTTGCTAGATAAATTGGTTTGTAATAACCAGTAAATAAAATAGTGCCTTGATTATCAGAACCCATAGATTTATAAAATACAAACTCTTTGTTGAGAGCAGCTTGTAATTCTTGAGGATTTGGGGAATTAACAACTAATTCACGAAATCTTTTCAGGCTTTTTTCAACTCTTACTTGGGTGATTTCGGGAATAATATAATTTTGATATGCTGTTTTTGCTTCTGGTGTTTGCAGGTAGCTCAAACTATAGTCAATTGCTTTGAGTAAATTCTGTTTATCTCCAGGTTCACCCCAAATTTGATTGTCGAGGAAATAATTTTTATCTTGTGGTAATGAGGATTGTAATGATAAAGGTGTTGGGATGGGAGTTGCTTGAGGTTTTGGTGGTGATGTTTGATTTTCTTGGCTGACTGGTTGCTGATTATTACAAGCTAGTAGGGGTAAACAACAAAGATAAGTTGTGAGGATTAGCTTTGCTAATTTATTTGGACGCTGATGTTTACATTGCATAATTTTTAGATTTATTGAAACTTGACTTTTAATCCATCTTTGGAAATAATAGTTGGAACCACGACTAAATTTAAATCTAGTAGTACGCCACACAAACGCTTAGGAATTGGAGCGAAATCGACAACAAGCCACAGTCAACTGGCGCTTCAGTACTACTGATGCACGAGTTAAACTTAACTCCCTTGATCCTATTCTCCACCTGTCATAATCTTTGTGGTGGTTTACTAGTACAGTATGGCGGAAGTAAACCAACCATTATTTAGACTTATATTGTTGTGAGCGGTTCAGCTTCGCTTCGCCGCAATCGCCGCCGCGTAGCCATTCCTACGGAGTATCGAGCGATCGCACCTTAATGTTCTTGTACACTTAACTCTTGTACACTTAACACTTAACGAGGAAGGATGTCGTTTAGGCGAAGTTGAAGACGGGGCAAAAGCAACGAGTTAATTGATTGGTTTAGTCGGTATTGTTGTTGAGTATAGGTGTCTTCAACCAGTTGACAGACGGTGAAGGTAGGTTGTTTGGGTTTACCAATAAACGCCACACCGCCCAATCCTCGATAGTCCACAATCCAATATTCAGAAATCCCTAAGAGGGCATATTCCTCAACATAACGAGCATAGTCAGTTTCCCAATTGGTACTAACAACTTCCACTACCAGTTTAATGGAACGTCCCATGGTAATTACAGGTTCTCGTTCCCAAAGGGGTTCACGATCAAGAACGGTTTCATCAAGAACTACAATATCAGGACGACGAGCCGTAGCAGCATCTGCAAAAGGGTAAATTAAACAAGTGCGAGGAATAAACCAGGGAAGTTGTTCTGCAACAAGGTAGATCCCAATTTGGGTTGCCAGCTTGCCACTCACCGTTTCGTGGGGCCCAGTAGGTTCCATATCAATTAGTTCTCCGTCTACCAGTTCATAGCGGGGATTATCTCGGTATTGGGAGAGAAAATCTTCTAGAGTGAGGGTTGTTGGGGAGATATATGTCATTGAGTCAATCTCCTGAAGGCATTGTTTTGATTATAAGTTAGAAGCAAACCTCTATTGCCGACGCTTCTGCTACTTGACGAATAGCGATCGCCTGAAGGGCAGTGCAAAGGAGCGCCATCGCATGGAGCATTCTAGTTGGTGTCAGGTTGCTGTCTTAATGTAAAGAGTACGAGTTACTGCTGGTTTTGCAACCAAACAACCAAATCAGATCTTTCAGAAAAGTCAAACAGCGCATCGCTTAAATCATCTAGCTGGTTAATCGACAGTGCTTGAAGCTGTTGCTGTAATTCAGAAGAGATTGTGCCAACTCGCCGTGAAAGTTGGCGAGTTAAGGTTTGTAGCTTTCCTTGCTTAGCACCTTTTTGTAGTATTTCTTGATAGATAGGTGACTCTTCCATTGTTTAACAATTGGATGTTCTCTTTGAAAAAGCGATAAATGGTCTGTAATTACCCAATGTAGACCCAAATAAACAACAATCGTTGATTCAAGAAGCAAAAATCGCCTTGGATGCAATTCAAAG
This sequence comes from uncultured Scytonema sp., assembly GCA_937873135.1. Classification (GTDB taxonomy): domain Bacteria; phylum Cyanobacteriota; class Cyanobacteriia; order Cyanobacteriales; family Nostocaceae; genus Rhizonema. Next base: position 5,321 of record CALMVQ010000049.1, read on the forward strand.
AGGAGAGACAATAGAAGCGATAGGTAAGCCGATTCCTCGCACAGGTAAACAAACAGGAGAACTAACGGAGATTGACATCGAAACAGAAAATGAAATTATTCAGGTTAAAGGGGGAGATTATTCAAATAAAAGGAAGCTTGATGATGAAGATTTGAGACAGATGATTGAAACAAAAAGATACTGCGAGCGGCGAGCTAATCCTATATGGCGCTTTTTTGATCGTGAAGGCAATGAACTGCCCACAAAAGCTAAGAAAGTTGTCTTCCATTTCACTAATCCGCCTGTAGACCCCAGACTCATAGAATGGTTAATAGATAAAGATGTTGAACCCCGTATTGGATTGTAGGATAAAATCATGAGTGAATCATATCAAATATTTATACTTATACCAAATGGCATTCAGGTAGAAAGGGCTGTCTATGATACCCATGAAATTGTTGCGAAAATGGGGGGAGTTTTAGATGAAGACTCAATGCTTATACTTAATGAAACTCAGAACTCAGAACCCGATCCTGAATACATTACAGAACCAAGTGATGCCTTAGCAACTTTGGCACAATGGTCTACTTATGGAGCTATAGCTTACTCAATGCCAGAATTTATGATTACTATTGCCTACAAAGGTATACCTGACCAGAAACTTATACAAGCTATTAAAATCTCAATAATGGAGAGAGCATTTGAAAGAGGTGGTGACGAAATCAAGAATAAGTATGCTGAATTAGGACAGAAACTAAATGATAAGTTTCAAGCAAATCGTACAATTATGGACTGGGGTTTAGAATATAAAGGTTTTTCTTGGACTGAGGAAATAGAACGATTAAACAGAGGTGAATTTATTGGTCAATATGCTATTGTAGATCTTAAAGATATGGCTGGCTCAAATCATCAACCAATGAAAATGTCTTATAGCGTTTCCTAAGCAACTGAGGTACACTCAAATCTTTTTGAACAAGGTTAGTAGCTTTGAAAACGTACCTCACTAGGTCGGGAACCGCTATAAATCTGAAAACAAGCCTAAGAATAGTAACCTGCTGAAATCAACCTCTCCCGCTCTTGTAACCGATCTGATTGATTAAATTGTAAATTGCATTTGTATCATCTTGCCTTGTGTTTTTAACTTCCGTTAACTTAAGTCTAGCTGTAGATGTTGCGTCAATCAGAAACTCTTCTTTATGCTCCCAGTAATAAGCTAAGGCTGAATAAATATGACTCATACTCAGATGAGGATACTGAAAATGCAATTCTTCTGGACTCCAACCATAAGCGTGAACAGAAGTAACTAATTCCACAACTTTCATAGAAGTTCCTTTGATGAATGGAACATTGCACTCATTAACCAAGATATGTTTATATTCGGTGGTTGTTGTTTGATTCATTAGATAAAACTAGATTATTTTAGTCTTTGCAGATCATAAAGATATGACTGGCTCAAATCGTCAACCAATCAAGATTTCCTAAAACCGTTCTAATTGTTCAAATTTTTTGGCACTAACATTCATAGCATTTGCGGCTTCGCCACAAGTGCGGGGGGTGGGAAAAATCTTTCCGGGATTTGCTAAACCTTTGGGATTAAAAGCCGAACGCACCCATTGCATTGTTTCTAGATCGGTTTCAGTAAACATCTCTGGCATAAAGCATTTCTTATCCGCGCCAACGCCATGTTCACCAGAAATACTACCACCGACTTTAACGCAAAGCTTGAGAATTTCTCCCCCAAGTTCTTCAACCTTTTCTAATGCTCCGGGAACAGAATTATCATAAAGAATCAGTGGGTGAAGATTGCCATCGCCAGCATGAAACACATTGGCAATGCGATAACCAGATTTTTGACTTAAGGCTTCAATTTCACCCAGCACGTATGGTAATTGAGTACGCGGAATGACACCATCTTGTACATAATAATCTGGGCTGATATGTCCGGCTGCGGCAAAAGCTGCTTTGCGTCCTTTCCACAATTTCAAGCGCTGTTCGGAGTCACTTGCCATTGTAATATTCCGCGCACCGTTCTGTTTACAGATTTCCGCAACACGCTGTTTATTTGTCGCGACTTCCACCGCTAATCCGTCAACTTCTATTAACAGAATAGCAGTTGCATCGCGGGGATAACAATTTGTACAAACGACATCTTCCACAGCATTAATACTGATGTTATCCATAATTTCCATACCACCAGGAATAATTCCTGCACTGATAATATCGGAAACACTCGCTCCTGCCGCTTCAATGCTGGTAAAATCAGCTAAAAGGACACAAATCGATTCAGCACTTTTGAGAATTCGTAAAGTAATTTCTGTGGCAATTCCGAGAGTTCCTTCAGAACCCACAAATAAACCCGTCAAGTCATAACCGGGCATTTCCGGAATCTGTCCACCCACGTCTACAATCGAACCATCCGGAAGAACTACTTTTAAGCCCAAAACGTGGTTAGTCGTGACACCGTACTTCAGGCAATGTACTCCACCAGAATTTTCCGCAACATTACCACCAATAGAACAGATTATTTGACTGGAAGGGTCAGGAGCGTAGTAAAATCCAGCACCACTGACTGTTTGGGTAACCCAGTTGTTAATGACTCCAGGTTGCACAACCACACGCTGAGTCTCTAAATCGACGTGTAGTATTTGCCTCATTAAAGAGGTAACGATTAATACGCACTCTTCTATCGGTAGCGCCCCACCTGATAAACCAGTACCAGAGCCGCGTGCGATAAAGGGAATGGAGTGGCGATCGCATATCTTCACCACCTCGGCAACTTGTTCTGTCGTTCTTGGCAGCACCACCACACCAGGAGTTTGGCGATAGCTTGTCAGTCCATCACACTCATAAGTAATAAGTTCTTCTCGGTGTTGCACCACACCCTTTTTACCAAGAATAGCTTCAAATTGCTTGATGATAGGTTTCCAATTGCGTTGTTGTTTATCTTGGAGGAGCATCATTTTTTACAGTTAAAGGTAGATGTTTACAGAACGTTTAAAGTTGAGATAATTTCTCTTGAGAGTGTTTGTTATAGCGTCATGCCGACTGAAATTAATGGCTGTAATTACTATTGTTACAAGAATTGCACTCAAGTGGGAGCAACGAGCAATATTGTTTGTTCTCACCACAGATTACAAGCAAGGCACGCCATTTTCACTTTTGAAATGCTACTCCCAACACGAAAGTAAAATGAACGATCCAATTTGTTCTCCTTCTCTCCGGTGTCGGTGTATGAACTAACCTCAATACGGTACGGAGCGTGCGAATTTATCTGTTGAGGCAGGCAAGGGAGGCAGGGGAAGTAGAGAGGCAGGGGAGGAAAGAGTTGATCGACAAATGGTTTTTTCCTCCCCTGCTTCCCC
>CALMVQ010000050.1 GCA_937873135.1 uncultured Scytonema sp.
CCACACCCCACACCCTACCCCCGCTCCCGTTGCGGGCTTCGTCAATCCAATCATCCTGAAACTAAGCACAAAATTCAACCGCAGGTAGAGCCATTGTCAGAGTGTGCGGGAGCATCTTTGATATAGAAAGAATTGCCTCAAGCATATCTTATGGCTTACACGGTTTGTCGCATCCAGAAGATAAAGGATTGGGGAACTCTGGCTTCTAGTGAATTACACACCACCAGGGAGCGGAATACGCCCAATGCAAATCCAGCCGTACATAACATCCGCCTAATTGGGGAAAAGTCAGATCCAGACTTGGTGACGATGTTCAAAGCGAAAATTGGTAATCAGAAGATTCGCTCCAATGCAGTGCTGGGTGTTGAATTTGTTCTGAGTGCCAGTGCTGAATATTTCCGTCCCGATGATCCATCCATTGCCGGAACGTATAATCAAAAGCGTTTGGATGACTTCGCTTTCTTCACGACAAAGTGGCTAAAACAATCTTGGGGCGATCGCATTGTTCGTTGTGAATTGCACTTAGATGAAGTTACTCCCCACATTCACGCCTACCTAGTGCCACTGGATGAACGTGGCAAGCTCAACTGTCGGGCGCTGTTCGGTGGAACCCGCGAAAGGCTATCTGAACTTCAAGACAGTTTTGCTGCTGCTGTTGCTCCATTGGGCATAGAGCGGGGTATTAAAGGTAGTACTGCCAAACATACTAAGATTAAAGAATATTACGCTTCCGTTAATCGCCAATCTCTCAACCTGGATTTGGAACAAACTCTACCGACTGCCACTCAAACTGAGAGTGCGATCGCTTACCGAGAGCGCGTTAAGGTTTCTTTGCAACCATCCCTCGACATCATCAACCACCAGCTATCAGATCGCACTGCGGCACTACAACGTTATCAGGATATGGAGCTTAAAGCAATCTGGTCTGAACGAGAAAGGCAGAAACTGGAGCAGCGCATACTGGAATTAGAAGCAGAAGTTTTTAAGTCGAAGGAAGAACTACTTGCGCTACGAGACTTGCCCCTAGAAGATGTTGCCTACAACTTGGGACTTGATCCAGACTACAATAATAAGCATAAGTGGAAGGGCCACGGTCATATCATCAGCATTACCGACTCCAAGTTCTACGACTTCTCAGGTGAGCAACGCGGTGGTGGTGGTGCAATTGACTTGGTGATGCACGTTAAGGAGTGTAACTTCCGACAAGCTGTGGCGTGGCTAGGCGATCGCTTTGGAGAATCGGGGATGATAGGCGCTGTAACTTTTCATGCACTCAATGAAGCCCAACAAATAGCGATCTCTGAGCCAGTTCCCTTCTTTACGCCCCCAGAGCCGGATGAGAAAAGGTGGCAGGCTGTGCAACACTACCTAACAATCGTCAGGAAACTTCCTGAAAACTTAGTGCAGGCTCTGCGCGATCGCTCCTTGGTTTATGCTGACTCCAAGCAAAATGCCGTATTCATCATGCGCTCTTTGGATGGGGATGTGACGGGAGCTTTCTTGAGAGGAACAGTGGGTAAGGATAACACCTTCATAGGTTTAGCTGCTGGCACCAAGCGGAATGCTGGTTGGTTTTACGTGCAAAGCGGCACTGAAGATGATTTGATTCAAAGAGCGGTGCTCACCAAATCCCCGATAGATGCTTTGTCTGTCTCTGTAATGGAGCAGCCGCAGCAGCAAAGAACCCTGTACCTTGCAGTTGATAGTGCTCGAAGCTTGCCAGTGGAGTTTTTGAGCAAAATACCAAAGGTGGTTGCTGCTTACGATAACGACATTGCTGGAAACGAAACGGCAAGACTGATCAAACAGCTTTTGCCACAAACTACCAGGCTCAAACCAAAAGCCAAGGATTGGAACGAGGAACTAGCCAAGCGTCGCTACTTTGAGCAAAGCCACTGCTAAGGCACTTGCCAGTAAATAAATATCCAGCCGTATGTCTGAATATTGCGACTACGACTAGAGATCTAGTTTGACGGCTGGATATTTATTTTTATGGATCTCCCTAACTAACGATAAAGAGTGCATTTATACTCATGGCAGGGTTGGGATGAACACAGTTGCAAAAACGGACAACAGTAGCGCTCGTTCGCGAAGCGTCTCCCCTTGGGAGAAGACTCGCTACCGCTGACGCTCGAGGACTCGCTACCGCTGACGCTTGAGGACTTGCTACCGCTGACGCTCGAGGACTCGCTACCGCTGACGCTCAAGGACTCGCTACCGCTGACGCTCAAGGACTCGCTACCGCTAACGACAAAATCCTCACGCTCAAACGACTCTCTTGGAGCTTTTTGAGGCGCTTATTGACGCAAAGCGAGCCTACCAGAGGATTCTGTCCGGCCGACTTTGCGATCTTCTCAACAACAAAACAGATCAACCGCCTCAAAATGTGAAGCTAAGGTTGTCCGTTTTTGTCTAGGAAAAATGTAGCGGACAAACACACCTTGACTACCAATGACTTGATTGAGTGCGGCGTGCTTTGAGTTTCTCCTTTGAAAATCGCTGTGCAGAGTGATGAGTACTGAGACACCACCTGAGCGATTTTCAAAGGGCGGCAGCGCTGACGCTATCGCCTGCTGCATTCACTAAATTCTCAATAAATATTTGGCGCTCACTCGATTCATCACATAGTGAGTATACTTTTTCAAACTGCTCCACTAACACCAAGAGCGGTGTCATTTGGATAATTTTTAAATTATCCAAAAAGCTTCATAATAGACCCAAAAAGTGGTACAAAATTCTTCAACGGGTTTTGATTTTTGTGACACTATCAACTGTAGAATTTTAAAATTCTACAAAAAATTGAGAGATGAAACAAATAGTTCTTTCGATTTTGTCAAATGCAGGCGGAGTAGGTAAGACAACATTAGCTGTGCATGTTGCTTACTCCATTGCCTCGCTCGGTTTCAAAGTAGCGATGATAGACTTAGATCCGCAGCGTTCATTGGATGTGTTTTGCGGACTGCCGCCACGTGAAGCAGAGCGCACTACCGTTTATGTATTATCCAAGAATTTTAAAGGGGATTGGTCAAATGTACCAGTTTGGTCAGATTCTAAAGTAAATGTATGTCAAGGACATCCACTGTTAGCTGAGATGGCAAATGAATTGGTGATTAGAAAACGGGGCGAGTATACACTGGCAGATCGGTTGAAAAGCTATCCTTTAGCTCAGAATTTAATCATTCTAGATTGTCCGGCCACTTTAGGGATGCTCAATACTAATGCTTTGGCGGCGTCAACTCACGTATTAGTGCCTGTACAGTTGGAGATGAAAGCGATCTCAGGCGCGGCTGAGTTGATAGAATGGTGTATCAATACGAGTGATGAATTACAACTCGACCCTAAACCGACAATTCTCGGGTTCGTGCCGAGTATGTATGATGAAAAAGTAGCAATGCATCGCCAATATTTAGAGCAGCTACCAGAAATTGCCTCTAAGCTAGGTGTCAAGCTTTATCCGAAAGTCAGGAATTCAAATGAATTCAAAAACGCCAGTGCTTATGGTCAAACATTACACTCATACCGACCTAAGCATCCAGCAACTAAAGACTTTAAACAAATTACAGAAGATATAGTAGCTTTAATGAAGGAGAAGTCAGGAGTCAGGAGTCAGGAGTCAGGAGTTAGAACAAATGAGACAGCCGGCTAGAACATTTCAAGACTTGATAGTTTGGCAAAAAGCGCATAGGTTTGTTTTATCTGTCTATAAATTTACTGAACTATTTCCAAAGTCAGAAATATATGGTCTTACTTCCCAATTTAGACGAGCTGCAATTTCTATAGCAGCAAATATAGCAGCTATGTTTTAAGAAAAAAGGAGCAGCAGATAAAGTGCGCTTTATGAATATTGCACAGTCTTCCTTGGAAGAATGTCGTTACTATCGTCAGAAGTCAGTACACAGGAGTCAGGAGTCAGAATTCATCAGGAATATATCATTCTTGGTATATTCATTTCATCAAATGTTATCCAGGTTTAGTAACTATTCTGACTCCTGGATTCTGACTCCTGAATTCTTACTATCTAATTCTTTCTTTTGATCTTGAGTATGGAGATACCAAAGAATTAATGTTTCAGCTTGAGGAAGTTAGTAAACTACTGACAAGTTATGCTAATTCTATTCTCCCTCCTGACTTTTAGCTCCTGACTCCTAACTTCTGGCTCCTGACTCCTGACTCCTGTATTCTTTTTCATTAAGGAGAAGTAATCGTGGCTTTGCCCAAAATTGCGACCAAATTTGATGGTGCTGTACAAAAAAGTTCTCAGGAGCGTCAGATTACAGAACTTCAAGCGGAAGTGGAACGCCTGAGAACTCAAAAGTCGCCCTCTCTCGAATCAGAACTGGAAAAACTGAGACAAGAGTTGCAAAACCAATCGGGAGAGAACGAGATTGATGTTAGTTTAATTGATCCCAATCCCAACCAACCCAGGCAAACCATTACAGAGGAATCCATCCAAGCTAAGGCACGGTTACTTAAAAAGCATGGGCAAATTTCACCCGTTATCTTAGTACCCCAAGATAATGGACGTTACATGCTCTTAGATGGGCAGTTGCGTACTGCTGCGGCAAAGGTGTTGGGTTGGAAAACTATCCGCGCTCTTGTTGTCCCGATGCCTGAGGATTTGGATTCTTCGGCTTTACAAACTTTCTTGGGGTTTGAGGATTTAAACCCGTTGGATAAGGCGGAAGCGATCGCTCGTGAGATTACGAAATCCACCATGTTGACAGCTGATGAAGCGAACACAATGCTAGCAACGGTACTTAAACGCATTGAGCGCGATGGTAAGAGTAAAGAGTTGACAAAACTGGTGGCTGTCAGTGCAAGTGAGCAGCTCTCAGGTTTAGAAGAACTAGGCGTTATCGGCAATCAACAAGACATACTTTTATTACTGCTGGAACTGGGCTTGAATCCTACCAGCGTTAAAGCTAATCTCATGCCCATGTTAGGCTTACCTGAGGATTTGAAAGTAGCAATTCGTTCCCTTGGGTTAAAGGGCGCTCATGCTTTGGCTTTAACAACTTTGTCAGCTAAGGCATTGGGTATTTCTGAGGAAGAAGCGACAAGAGAGCGCGTTCGTGCCACTGAGCAGGTGTTGAAAAACAATTTGACAGTGCCAGAAACTAGAGAACTGATTAAACAAGTTAAAGCCAATTATTTAAAGTCCGAAAAAATTGAATCTAAGAAGGTAAAGGCAGTGATTCACCTTGTCAGAGAATTATCTCATGAGTCACTCGCTACTGTCGGTGTTGAACAATTGCAGGAGTTGCGATCGCTCTTGGTAGAAAAGTTGACAGAGATTGATCAGCTCGCTAGGTTTTGAAGAGTTTTTGTAGGAGCGATGCCTTTGGCAACGGCTTTGAGGCAGGCAGTTCTTAGGCAGGGGGGCAGAGGAGCAGGGGAGCGGAGGAGCAGGGGAGGAAAGAGTTATTGGACAATTAGTTCTTTCCCGAACTACACCTCTACTTCCCCAGATCACCCTTGCCTCAGCGGATAAATTCGCTCTGCCGAACTGTATTGGGAGCGGACTCAGATACTCACTGAAAATAATATAGTACATGACTGGTGTAATGTCTTCCACTTTGATGCTGCTGTCTGGTGGTATCTGGCAGAGTATCTGGTCATGTCTGGCAGAGTATCTGGCAGACTGTCTGGTCATCTCTGGCAGACTGTCTGGTGGTATCTGGCAGACTGTCTGCTGAGGCATTTTCTGAAGAAATTACAATGTTAGCAACGCGGCTTTTAAGCCTTGAAAGTGGTGGCGTTTAGTAATGACTTCATTAAAATGCTACCTGTTATACAATTTCCCGAAAATTTTGATACAATTCGCTCAAGAACTGCACCCTCTGCTTCCCCTGCTTAAGAAAGCTCCATTTTTGGGATGTAAGTGGGGGCTACATGACCCCCATAATTCTTTCTTGAAGATCGACACCTATACGGGGTGTATTTAGGACCTACTTGGGGTATATTATATTTCTTAAGTGCGTGTACCCCATTTGACCCCTATGGGTTAATCTTTTGTGATTCATATTTTATAGTGTAACGCCTAAATGTAGGAATTGGAAGATGCCGAACATTCACGGGAATCAAAAAGTTTTTTGTGCTGGGTTTGATAACGGCTATGGCAGCGTCAAACTCTTAGTCGATGGTTTCGATGTGGTGAGAATTCCCAGTTATATCTCACGAGAAGACATGGAAGATGTACCAGGGCGCGTGGTTTTTAACGGTAACGCCTACACTGTAGGTGAGTCGGCTTTTCGTACCGGATATTACTTTGAGCGTAATACAGATAGTAACAGTAATAAAGTTAACAACGCCCTGATCACTTTATTGGGTGCGTTGGCTCATCTGCCACACCGTAAAGTTTGGCAGCTAAAACTAGTTGTCAGTTTGCATGATGTAGCTTTAACTGATGACTTGTTAAAAGTACTGGATGGTGAATACCAACCTCTGTTAGCAGGCAGGCTATCTGATGTTAAGGTTGAGGTTCTCAAAGTCGTATCTGAAGGTACAGGCGCTTTGTTCGGTCGAAAGTTACCCAAAAGATTAGCTATTGTAGATTTTGGGAATGGAACAACACTCTATTCTCGTTACTTCCAAGGTAAAAGAGAAATCCATACCCCCTATGCGGCAGGAGTGGAAGCTTTGATCACTGAAATTGCCAAGAAGATGAAATCCATCAATGGTGGAAAGCTTGGGGATTTGTCAAAAATTCGCTTTTGTCTTGAAATGGGACATACCAAGTACAGCCGCGAGATTGATATCAAAGAAGTATACGCCGTTTGTCTTAAAGAGTGGTACGAAAGCTATCTCAAAAAACCAGTCAATCTCGCCCTTGATGCTAAACACCTTGGGGATGAAATCTGGGCTATCGGTGGCGGTTGCTTGCTTCCTGGGTTTAAAAAACTGCTCGTAAACAACGGGTTTGAAATTATAGACAATCCGGTGGAAGCTAACTCATACGGATTATTGCAGATGGCTAAAGCTATTGTGAGCGCCAATAGTGATGGATAACTGCGATCGCTCGAGATTGTTTAATGAATTACAAACTGATTTTGATATGGTTTCTCAGCAAGATAAAACTCCAGACAAAGTCCGAATCAAAGATAGTTACCGCGAACGCATCTTTTCTGAATCGCAACGATTAGGTAAAAGTTATTTAGAGACGCTCTACTTTATTGTTGATTGTTACTTTGCTTTTAAGCAGGGTGAGTTACCAACCCCAACTACAGCAGTTGATCCTAAGACTTCCCCCGCAGAACCTAAGGCGTCTGTTGTGGCTGAGCCAACCCCTATCCCAGATAAGCCTCAAGTTCAATCTGTTGATGGTGAGGAAAGTTTTACGCTTGATTGGGATTTGTGAGGAATTGTCAGTATTGTATGCGATCGCTAACAACCTGAAACTGCTACGAGTTTTTTGTTAATGATCGCCTACTTTACGCAGTTTGTAGAATACAATTCACCTGCATTGATGAAGGATTGGTTAGCCACAAATTTCAATGGAGGACATAGTATTGTGACTAACGGCGATCACTGTTCCGATTAACACTAGAATTTCTGAGGTAAGTCACCCGTCGTATGTTTCTTATAGCGGAAGCTACGTAATATTTGTGTTGCATTTAAGATTGGTGCACAAACGATCGCCTTTAGGTCAAGAAGTTTTTTCTTGTCTGCTCTGCGTTGAATGCTACGCGGCTAGAAATTCCTCAGGTTGCGAGGTGTTTTGCCCTCACCCATAAATTAACAGACTTTCAGGTTTGAAAAGTGCAGCATTGGGTGAGATGAGTGAATCCACTCTCATCAAAAACAGTTAACTCTCATGAAGGCGCTCGTTGCACCGCTACCTCTCACCCTTACATCCGGCGGCAGTTTATTTGTCACAACTTTCATTCGGGTCCAGGCGTACTATGCGCGGTTGTTTGAATACTCTAGCCCAACTATTAACTGATGGTAACTGATGGCAGTTGTGATGCTCTTACTTTGAATTGGGCAGCACTGCGTTACAAACACACCGCTGCCGTGGGAGCGGTAATGTCCGAAAAGTACGCGACGACAGCGAACAAAATGTTGAGTGCTTTGAGGGGTGTTCTCAAAACTTCTCTGAGATTGGAATTGATGGATGTCTATGATTACACCCGTGCTGTAGATATTGCCATCTGTAGCTGCGTACTTGATTTCACTTTAATCCTGATACAAATGAGGAGCAAGGGAGCCAGGAGAGAAACAAATAGAAACATATCATTTGTATTATGACTTTCGTGAATTGGTATCAGATGTCTACTTGTATCAGCTTTAAAGTGAAGAGGCTTTTTCGCCACATATCTTCCCACCAATTCCAACCCCAACGGGAGATAACCCAACCATTTACACAATTGTTCTGCTACAATCTTTTCCTTTTCTACTCGTTTTTCACCCACTAACTTTGTCAATAATTGTAAAGCCTCTTGCGGTGACAGCACATCTAGGGAAATCTCTTCAATGTTTGAATCTAGATTCCGTATCCGTGTTGTCATCAGCACCCGAAAGCGATTAGCCTTTGGCAGCAATTGCCGACAATTTCCCACATCTGTGACATCATCTAGTACGATTAGTGCCAGCCCCTCTGATGGTTGCCAATTCTCCCAGCACCACTCTACCTGTTCAGTCAGACTCAAGGGATTTCCACGAAAATCCTGTTGTGGGACAACTAAATTCATATGAAGCTGGGCAAACTGCACGATATTAGCAGCTAAATTTGATTCTTTAGCTGATAACCAGCAAATACCACCAGGGTAGTCTGCTTCATATTGCCTTGCGTATTGAATCGCTAATTCGGTTTTACCAACTCCACCCATACCAGCAACAGCACTCAGGGCTACAGCGCCTGTTCGTTGCAATTTTTCCTGCAGTATGGTAAGTTCATGCGTAGACGCTCTTAGCGGCTTGTCGTCAGACATCGCCCTACAAAGTTAGCTGAGCCTGTAAACTGAAGATTATTTGGGGGATGTAACTTTGCCCGTTCCCCTTCGGATGAATAATTATTGACGTAGTTTCGATTATCATAATAATCACGTCCTATTTGCAGTAAACCAAAAAGTTTACCTACTCGGGTGATCGCTACGCACGCCGCAGGTATCAGCCACAAATGACTACAGAGAAGCAAGTATCATAAAATACAAATAACATAATAAATATTTATCATATTTTGAACTAGTGCAAAATATGAAATGATAAAAGTGGTGTGTTGTAATCTTGGCTGAAAAAATTGACTCTTTCATTTCTACAAAAAGCAACGGGGAGCGAGTCTACAGAAGAAATCGCTTTAACAGATTCAGAAACTCTTGATGAAGTTATTAAGTGTTTAGTAGAAAATTTTTCAATTGAAACTCAAGGGATATTTGATCAACAAAGTTTATTCGAGATTCTCATAAAGGCAGCTAGCAGTGGAGACAGTATTGAGAATACAGCCAAACTATTAAAAAATGTTCCCTACTCTAATGATATTAGATATCATCTAAACAAAATTAACAATTTTGATGAATTAGAGACACAAATAAATCAAATATTGAGAAGTAGAATTCCTCTGGGGTTAAAAAAGGGGTGCTTAAAAATAGCGATTGACTTAAATTTAATTTGTTATTATGGTAAGCCAACATTAGAAGAGTTACCTTACATATATCGAAGTGAAGCTAAATCTGGAACTAATTCATTTTACGCAAAGCTCGCCGGGGGAAGCTTCCCCCGGCAGACTTTGCGCCTATGCAACTTTATATGTTATTACTAATAATAAGCGTGTAACCCTCGCAATAAGGGGAATTAGACGATTTGATCCCAGTGTTGTAATTATTACTTATTTATTAGCAGAACTAGATTCTGTAAAAATAAATATAAAAAAGCTTTACCTAGATAGGGGGTTTTTTAATACTCCTGTAATTCGCCGGCTTCAAGCGTTAGATGTTCCATTTATGATGCCTGCTATTAAGACCGGAAAACAAGGAGGAATCAAAAAATTATTAACGGGTAAAAAAAGTTAGAAAACCACCTACACAATCACAAGAAATAAAGATGATTCAGTTACCTTTAATTTATGGATTGTCTGCAAATATAGAAAGGGTAAGAATAAAAAGCATGGAGTACAATATTTTGTTTATGTTGTGAACAACATCAAAACAAATTTGGATTACATCTATCAAGATTATCGGAAAAGATTTGGCATTGAAACTAGCTATCGGCTCAAAAATACTTGTCGAATCAGAACAAATAATAAAAACCCTGTCTTGAGATTACTATTTGTTGGAATATCCTTTCTCCTAGTCAATATTTGGGTTAATCTCCTACAGGATAGGAATCAGTCGTAAAAGGAAAGGGAGTCGATTAATTTATCGCACACTTTTCACGCTTAAACAGATGTTGGCATTTTTATCTCAAGCCATAGAGCGAAAATATCAAGTAGTTGAAAATATCTATATTCCATCAGGTTAGCATCAACAAATTATTAATCAGCAAATCATAAGTAGGGCTTGCTGAAAAACTCAATAAAAAGCCTATTATGGTAAGGTAAGTTATTCAAGCAAGGGTCGTAGATAATTTTAGATTATGCGGCATCATTAAAACTATAACTTTGCCTAATAAAAAATTGTAAAAAAGGCAAAGTTTTCAAAACTTGACATAAAAAAGCATAAAAAAGCCGTGACAGATGAGTAGAAAGATTCATCACTAAGAAAGTAATAGCAATTGCAGGAGCGAGAAGTATGAGAAAGTTTCGCCATCACTCTACCCAGGCTAAATCTTCTTTTACCTTGCCCAAATTTCCCCTCAATACAATTACGAACTCTCTCGTCATCTTTGGCTTGTTTCTTTTTTTCTTTACTAACATTGGTTGGAGGTCGTCCCAGAGGAGGTCCACTGATTCTAATACCTCTTTCTGTGCACCAAGCTCGGTTTTCTCTTGTCCGATAAATTTTATCAACATGAACGGATTCACCGATAAAATCCTGTGTAGTCTTTATATGCCTCTACTTGTGTTTTAAAATCTCCTGATTCATTAAAGTTATCCCAACTAATATGGTCTAAAAATACATATCCATCAAAGCAACTAGCCGACAATTTTGCGCCAAATTCCACTGGTTTCCCGGCTTTTCCTCGTACTATTGGACGGACATGTGGTTGATTTAGACTAACAATACGGTCATCAATACTCTGTTTTTTATTTTCATACAACCATAGTTGTTGACGATAGACCTCTGCGACTACTACCAACATCTTGTACTGTCTGTTGCTTAGATTTTCAAAAGTTGAGCCTGAAAGAATTAGTTGGTCAATATAAGATAAGTTTCTTTTAATATATTAGAGTTGTTTTTTAATCGCTTTTCTTCTTTCTTTTTGTGATACCCGACGTTTTTTTGCTACTTCTAGATAATCTCTTCTAGCTAGATCTCGATAAGTTCTTGGTTTTTTCTCTAATTGCCCTTTTATCTGTTCATAAAGAGAGTCTATAATTTGTTCTGTGTGCTTCCTCGCTTGATTTAATAGTCCTAAATCCGTGGGATAACTGATATCAGCAGGCGCACAAGTTGCATCTAATATTAATTTTCCGCGATTTTTTGGCTCACCCTCTGGGTTTGTTAGTGGAGACTCTGCCGCAGGTGTGGCTGACTCACTTATTTCTTTTTCTTTTTCTTGTCTTTTTTTTTCAGTTGTTTGAGCAGATGTTGTTTCTAACATCCTCTTCACTATTTCTTGATTCACTTTGTTCACGCAACTTGCACTTATTCTTTCACGAAAGTGAACCAACATTGATGTATCAAATGGATCTTCATTACTATAAGACGACATCCCTATAAAATACTGTAGATAAGGGTTCTCCTTGATCTGCTCTACTGTTGACCGATCACTTATCCCTAGTTTCTCTTTAATTATTAATGCTCCTAACGCCATCCGAAACGATTTGGCAGGTGCTCCCATTTCTTCATCAAATAACGTTGCATATTCCTCTTCAAATTCTGACCATGGTATTAGCCCTGCCATAATTACCCACCGATTATCAGAAGATAATTTGCATTCATTGGTCAATTCAAAATTTTCCGGTGAAATTGGAGGTTGCTCTTGTTTTCGGTACATGGTTACTAATTACACCAATTGTACTGATTCCCAATGGTAATGCAAGGGTTTTAAGTCATTTTATCCTTTTTTCTTGCACTTAACAAGACGTATATGGTTTACAATCCGCACAGTGTTAGCTCTTTCTACTTTGTCAGCAAGCCCTAAGTAATCATTATCTATGCTATGTGTGCTTGTTAAAGCTTTAGGGAATAAAAAGTATTATAGGCTACAAAATATTTAGCGATCGCTCTTTGAGAAAAACTTTTTGGTTTACTGATTTGTTCATTATAATTACCGCCACCCGTGTTGATATTGCGTCCATCACTCACCGTTGTATCTCCTTAACTTGTCAAAAAGACACTGACACCTGAATTGTGATCCAAACTCTGTTGTGAATATTCCGGATTTCCAGAAAAATATACACATCAAGGGGATGCGATCGCGGTAGCGAGTCTTTTCCCAAAGGCATCGCTTCTACAACAGGAAACCATACGTTGTAGGGTTTTTTACTTCTCCGACATCAATCTGTTAACCGACATTTTAAGTATAATAATTAAGCTTCACTAAGATAGTGCCTGTAATCTGTAGAGTTCGTCAAGGTTGTTGCGGGTGAAGGTAAACCAGGGATGCTCTGCGGGTAGTAGACGCTTCCATAGTTCCAATGCTTTTAAGTACAGTGGTTCAGCCTCACTGTAACGTCCCTGTTTTTTGTAAACAGAGGCGAGATTGTTAAGGCTTTCGCCGACATCAGGATTTTCCTCCCCTAGCAGCCGTCGTCTCATTTCCAAAGCTTTTTCAAACAGTGGTTCAGCTTTACTATAATGTCCCTGTGAATGATAGAAGGCGGCGAGATTGTTGAGGCTTTGCACGACATCAGGATTTTCCTCTCCTAGTAGATGTTGCCTCATTTCCAAAGCTTGCTGATATAAGGGTTCAGCTTCATTGTAACGTCCCTGTTTTCTGTAAAGAATGGCGAGATTGTTGAGAATTAGGGCGACATCGGGATGCTCGTCTCCCAGTAAGTGTTGCGTTATTTCCAAAGCTTGCTCATACAAGGGGGAAGCTTCACTGTAACGTTCCTGTGAGTCGTAGAAAGCGGCAAGATTGTTGAGGCTGATGGCGACATCGGGATGCTCGTCTCCTAGTAGGTGTTGCCTTATTTCCAAAGCTTGCTGATATAAGGGTTCAGCTTTATTGTAAAATCCCTGTGAATCGTAAACCAAGGCGAGATTGTTGAGAGTTGTAGCAATCTGGAGATGCGATTCTCCCTGCAAACGCCTGAACTCCAAAACTTGCAGATATAAAAGTGAAGCTTCACTGTAACGTCTGTATTCTTTGTAAATAGAGACGAGATTGTTGAGACTAGTAGCAATATTGGAATACGCTCCTGCTTGGTGTTGACTCATTTGTAAAGCTTGCTGATACAGGAGGGAAGCTTCATTGTAACGTCCTTGCAAATAGTAGACTCTTGCTAAGTTATTTTTACTATCACCTACCTTGGGATGTTCTTTCCCTAATCGGGATTCTACGACTGATAAACATCGCTCAAACCAAGGTTCTGCTAAAGTATATAAACCTTGTCCTGTGTAAAAGTTACCTAAGCCGACAAACACCCAAATTAAATTTTCATCACTGACTACATCAATCAGATTCTCTGCTACTTCTATGATATGTGGGACATAATCTCTGAGTGCTCTAATTTCCTCATATGTTGGCGACTGAGGGATATTTTTGGCAATTGCGACAAAAGAAGCTGCTAAAACGTACTTCAACTTGAACCCTTCTTCTCTTGCTGCTAGCTTGAGATTCAAAAACAAACGTATCAAAGAATGAATTTTTACACAACCGAATGGCTCTTCTACCCACTGAATCAAATGACGCTCATAAAGTTGCTCGTTTGCTGTGTCGATATCAGTTAAAGTACAATTTAACAATACAGTTGTAGATTTTACCCATTCCCAGTGAAAAAAGGAGAGTGCAAATAAGCTTAACAACTCAGCAACACGCTGTGTTGTAGAGTCAAGTTCCTGCCAGCTTAATTCAAATGCAGCTAGTACTCCTAGCTGTGCGGTACAGAGAATTTTTTCCATGTATTTGCGATCGCGGTTTATCGCTTCATTCTCCAGTCGTTGTGCTTTCAACCGCGCCAACATATGAGCTAAAGTCCAATTGGGGGGTTTTTTAGCTAGATACCTCCCTACCAACTCCAAACCCAAAGGTAAATATCCTAGCCATTCACACAATTCTTCTGCACAAACCAATTCCCGTTGTAACCGCTTTTCACCTAATTCACTGATAGCTGTCAACAGTTGCAAAGCGAATTCAGGTGACAGCACATCTAGAGAAATCTCTTCAATATTGGCATCTAAATTTCGCAATCGTGTTGTCATCAACACACGGAAACGGTTGATTTTCGGTAAGAACTCTCGACACCCCTCTAAAGATGTAACATCATCTAAGATGACGAGTATTAATCCCTCTGATGGCTGCCAATTCTGCCAGCACCATTGCACCTGCTCAGTAAGACTCAGCCGCCTTCCATGTGAATCCTGCTGCGGTACTTTCAAATTCATCCTAAGCTGGGCAAAGTTTACAATTTCTGCTAATAAATTTCCTTGTCTAGCATCTAACCAGCAAACACCACCTGGGTAATCAGCTTCATGATTTCGTGCATATTGCGTTGCTAATTCAGTTTTGCCAACACCACCCATACCAGAAATAGCAGTCGGGGGAACAGCGCCTGTTTGAAGCAACTTTTCTTGTAATAAGATAAGTTCATGCGATCGCCCCACAAAATTCGCTGAGCCTGTAAACTGAAGATTATTTGGGGGATTTAACTTTGCCTGTTCCCCTGAGGATGAATAATTATTGACGTAGTTTCGGTTATCATAATAATCACGTCCTATTTGTTCATTATAATTACCGCTGCCCATATCAATCTTGCGATTCTCTGGCTCCTGATGTTCCGGCATACTTTTATCAGACTAAATATATTTATCGAGAAAAGAATATAAAAAAGGTTTAACTAATTTTAGTTTTCTGCCAATCATCCAACGCGCCAATCACAAAGCTAGCAGCAGGATGATTCAGGAATTGTGCCAAAGCTTGAACACCACCTGCCTTTAACGCACTGAGTACTCGTTGTGCTAAAATATGGTTACTATCAATGTACTCAATGGCTTGAGTAGCGATCGCCTTCTTACCAGCAGTAGTGTCAGTAGGATGTGACTTATCTAACTGTTCCAGCAACGTTTGAATTTCGGCAGCAGCTTCAGCAAGGCTTTGTATTTGGGCGGTGTAGTAATTACCCTGTACGTAGTTGCCTTCAATACGTTCATTGTAATTACCGCCACCTATGTTGATTGTGCGATTGTTGGTCACGTTTAAAGTCTTTATCTCGGTATGCTTACTTTTATTATCGCTTTGATTAGTCACAATCTGAAGAATCTGCTCTGGTTGAAGGGGTTGCCAACTTTTGCGTCGCATAACGTCCTGGGCAATTAGTAACGTTTTTTTTAGCCATTTAAGTTTAGGAAACTGCTCGATGATGCGCTCAATCTCAACACAAGCTTGAGATGTCCCAGTGTCCCTTAGCTGTTCGCGAATACCGTCCCTTAAGCTAGTAATGTTCTCTCTAATGACCAAGTCGTGCGTAAGAACCTCAATGTCGTCATCAGGATCTTCAATATATGGATACTGCTGTACTAGCCAGATGTATAATTCAGCTAGCTGCTGTTCAGTCAGATTTAAATAGATACCACGCGGGTGGCGGTTAGCAACTTCTTCAAATACTTCTCGCCCAAAATCTGTGTCTTGCCGAATCACTGACCAAACTACTATCCAGCTATTGGGTTCTGCGTATTCGACTAATATTTTGGCGGTGACGACAGCTTTCTGATATGCTTCTTCTGAGGTTCGTGGGCAAGTGAGCAGCGTCTGAGCAAACTCTCTAGCTTCAGTCGATTCATGCTTTAAGAGTTCTTCAAGTAACTGTCCCATACATTTAGACTTAATTACTGTATTCTTTGCCTTTTTTAGAAGAGTAGCTTTGAAACGCTCATCCCAGCATCTCTCAAATTTATCAAAAATAAATATTTCACTATGTTGTTCCTCATTCTTCTTATCAATAATGAACACCAGCGTATTCAGTGTTTCAGAAGGAGCATTTATGTATGCCTGCTCAACTAATTTCGTATAGTAATGTTCTCGTTGATTATTGTGAGGAAAGCCGACAATGACAGATGCCCATCTTCGCCATAACTCAGGTGAAAGGGTGTCTAAAAATTCTGGGATTTCCTGAAGAAGCAACTGTAAGGCTCTACAGCCTGCTAATTCTGATAAATTATATGTGTTTGTTCCAATCCAATCGTCAGCTACTTGATTGTATTTTTGAATATACTTTTTAGCACCGTCAATTATTCTTTTGCGAGTTATTGTATCAGCTTCTAACCATCCAGGAAGTGCAGTTAAATTTGATTCCAAATCTTTTTCATAGAATTGACTATCTGGCTTGAGAGCCATCGCCCTATTGAGTTGCCACCAAGCTGAGAGATTCCCTGACTCTAGTTGGTCCAAAAATAGAAGTACTTGCTCTTTAGGTGGTGGATCTACTAAAAGAGGGTTTTGTCTACGGTTCCGCTGCTCTTGTCTTCTTTGACATTCAGACCTTAGCTTCTCAGCTTCAGTTGAGTCTAAATCGATTGTGGAAAGATAAAATGCAAAGTTTTCACGCAAGATATGATTAGTTTGAGTGGCTGTAAGGATCTGATTTACCTGATTTACGTCTTGCTTATTAAATTTCCACTGAATTAGCTGACTCCAAATTCGTTCTTCTTGAGAATCAATATTTTGAAGTTTTCCAAGCATCCATAAAACATCTTCATCCTGAATAATATGTTCTGTTAAATTACTTATTAAAAATTCTGGATATTTTGGAGATTTTGCTCCCATTATAACTGACTTCTCAATTAGTTTGTGCCGCTTCTGAATATCATTAATAAGTGATAATTCAAATTGTCTTATCAGTTCGTTATCTTGACTAATAATTCTCCGATCTTCTCTCCACTGTATAAAAGCTATTTTAGTAAAATTTTCTATAATATCAGGTAAGTCAAAATATTCCCAAGCTTTTAGGAGAAGTACGTTTGCAAGTCTTTCAAATGGATGTTCATAGTATATAAGATCCTGCGTTTCAAGCCACTTGAGAGCAACGACCAAATCAGTTGGCTGTAATTTTGGTACAAGTTCAGAGTTAAGAAATCCTAGATACGCTCCTCCAAAGTTTCTCTTCTTAAGCGGTGTTATAGAATTAAACAATTCTTCTGCTGTTAAATTGTCTGACCAAAGCGCCCTAAAAACATAACCTTTAAGTTGGTCATCCTCATCTTCTGGAAGCTGACCAAAAGCCAGAGGTTTCAATCGCAATTTAGTATTTTTATCACCTACTGTGCAAATTGCTTTGGCAGCACCAGATCTTAGGTAAATTGATTGGGATGAATCAAGTGCTAAATTCACTAAATCTTCCTGAAGTTCATCTACCTCACAAACCTCAGCAATGTCTATCGCTGCATCTCGTACATCAATTGGCTTGCTTGAATCCTGAATATATGGACGCAATTGCACAGCTAGCCTAGAATGTTTAAGCTTCTGGTATCTTGAGTAATTATCTATACTTGTATCAAATAACCTTCCTTGCTCGTACTGTTTCAATAAGTTATCAACTATTGCTACTCGAATATCTGTATCTGTGGGTATGTCGCTTCGCAACAGAACATCAGGATCAGTCTTCATAATTTCCTGAAGTATATCAGTTCTCATGCTAGCTAACCATGCTGCTGTCTCATGAAGCTGGGGAATTAACTTACGTTCGGAATCTCCAGGTGAAACAATTAGGCTCATTACTTTATCTAAATGTGTTTCATGTTGAACTAAGTACCATGCTGCTAGAAATTCAGCATAGGTTTGATGTGCCCATCCCATACGACTTAATTCACCGCGAGATGAAAATAAAGCAGTATCTAATACTTCTTCAACAGCTTCTTCAGTAATTTCAAATTCTCTACCATCAACACTTTCGGTTCCCTGGCATATCTTCTCAATAAGTACGTCATCATCTTGAACATCACCCTGAATACCAGTCCGGATAGCAAATCTATTGCTAAAAATAGTGATGGCTGCGATCCTAGCTGCAATAATTAAACGTTGTTGCCGCTGAAAATTACCTTTTAGTTTTGATGAAATACGGCTTTTATTCCTTTCTTCACAAAGCCAAAGACATCCTTCAAGATAAAGTTCATATAGCCTTTGATTAGGAGAAAATTTACCACCGGAGTAACGATAAGTTTTGATAAGAAATTCTAATGTAATTGGTTTAATAGCCAAAGGGACAACGTTCTTTTTGTTAATCTCTTCTAGAAAGACTCCAGGATTATCAATGCCTTCAATTTTTGCGGCTTCTCTCACATCTACGCGCCGAAGTGGAGCTAATTCATAAATTCCTACATTATCTTTACCCCAAAGTTGCTTAAGTCCTTCCTCTAGAACTGCTTGCCAAACAGCAGTTCGGCAAGCAATACGAAGATATAAACATTCAGCCTTACTACGAATTTCTCTTCGATTAAACTTGTCAGCCAATAGTGCCGCTACAGTATCTATCCTTAACAGACATTCATCAAGACTATCTAGAAAAATATATAACTGATGCGAACCCTTTAGCCAGTTAGTAAATTCTAAACTTTTAAATAATTCTTCGACTAACGAATCCTGTGTTTTATATGAGCGGAGATTCAATAGAAGAACTTGATCCCCTGCTGCTTCAATCTTATTGATTATTTTGTCTTGTTCTGATTCTAAGGTCCTGCTTTTACCAATGCCTGGTTCACCTAACATAACTAAACAAGGTAAGTTGGATATGACCTCGAAGGTTACTAAATCAGGATTGTATATTTTTCCCCACTCTGCTTCTGGATCGTACAGATAACCACCATCAGCTAGATTAATGCGACCTGACCGAGGACACCAGAACCGCTTCCATTTATAATTCGGATCAAGCATTTTTGCTGATAATAGACTGAAAATATTTTTACTATCTTAACATCCCTAAGTCTTGATAATGCTCGTTCAGAGATACTTTTTCGGGTAAAATGCTTGTATAAATTAGATAGTTGTAGCAGTAGACGAATGATATGATGTTCGATAAATTAACCTTAATTAAGTAAGTGGCAAATTCAGATCACTAGTAAAAATTAGTCAAACCGCGAATGAAATCAGGACGGTCGTGTATTTGGTAAACTGCATTTACATTGAAGATACAGCTTCTCCACTTTATTTTATGGCTTTTCCGAAAATTACATAATTCTGACGATGACAATAGATATAAATTAGAGTAATGTTATCAATGCCCCATATTTGAAGCGCGAGCCGAAATTGATCGGAACTCAACAGTAAAACCGCCTCAAAAAGAAGACGGTTTTATAGATGTAGCGATCGCTCTCGCCTCTCTTGTAAATTGAGACTGTAGCAAACATTATTAATTCTGTACAGCTGCCGATACAAGTTCTAGTTCACTAATCTGGTATTCTCTGCGGCTTCTAATTGGCTTATGATTTCTGGATTTTGGCGGACGGCTTCCCTCAGCCATTGTATTTTCTCCCAGTGACCAGTACCGTTAATATCAACTTCATTCAGCCTTAGTAGCTTTTGAATTGAGTTAACCACTTCTGACCGATGCCATCCACTTAATACATGGGCAATTATTAACTTGGAAAGATTATCATCATAGTCGCAATTAAAAAATGTGCCTACGTGATCCACAGAATCCTTAATAGTGTTGTCTGAGCAGGAATCATCAAATCTAACGTACAGTTTCCAGAATTCTTTGTACTTACTATCCAGATCGCTTTCTATTTTCAGAAATTCTAATTCATTTTCAGGAGTTCTTTCTAAAATAACACCATCGTAAACTAAGTATGGTGTCTTGTAAGTCCTAAGTTTTATCTCAGCAGGCTCTCGATGATAGTGAAAAGTATTATATGGACGACTCCCTATGAAGTTAGCGAAACTATCGTAGCCGAGTTCCATCGAAAAATCTAAATGAGGTAGATGGCGGTTCCCATCAAGATAGTACTTGACGGTACACCAATTACTGATTTGATTTTGATTCATTTTAATCCTCAACTTCTTTCAAGTAACAAAAATACTGGGGTCTTCCACTAGGGCTAATTATGCCAGCAGGTTTGATTTTAGAAGTCCATCTTTTCCCAGTTGCTTCACTTTTGATTAAAGCTTTTCTTACGCACTGTTCTCTGTTGTCAACAAGACCATCAAGTTTCCATCCTTCTGCCTCTTCTTGTGTGTGTATATTCATCTGCGATGGACGCTTTGCTCCCGTGCTTCTTGATCGCACTTTATGAACATAGCCAGATGCACTCTTAACAATGTAATACAACACCCCGGCAATTATCTCAGTACCAATTACTATACCAGCTACGCCGCAAGAAGGAATGTCCTTGCATTGAGGTGCAGCTATGGCTTGGGCTTTTGTGTCAAAACTGGGATAGATCAATAGTATTAAAGCACCGACAGCAACAATCTTTCTTTTCATCAAATTCTCCTCACTGACAACTCAAGTAGTATTTGTAGGGCATAGAGTAGAATTGCTATGCCCTGCGTACTTTGAAACCTTACGCTGCTAAGAATTCCTCAGTTTGTGCATGTTGTTTCAGATATTCCCACTCAAGTGGTGTGAGTTCGTCAAAGGGCCTATCCAGAAGTTCTTCAATATCAAATTCTTCATCAACCGTGTCAGCTACTAACAGTCCAGCCATCGCCACGATTAACAGTTGTGCCTCGGCCGCCGTATTGCAGCGAGGTCTGCTATCGCTATCAAATGGCATGGCAATCCATTTATCATCAATAGTACGACGGTAAAAGGTGCCAATCAGTTTGCTTGTGTGCCAAACGCGGTAGAGTATGCCGAAGTCGCAGTCTTCAAGTGAATCTATTTCGATTTCTGGTTCAATGTCACTTGACAGCGCTTCGATATGTGCATCGAATTCTGTTTGAGCGATAGTTTGCTCATCAGTAGTGGTGAATATAGAGTATGCTTGTGACATAGTGGAAAATTCCTGTAAGTGAACGGGAAACAATAGGCGATCGCACAAGTTGTCCAGACAGAAGCGATCGTCTTTTGTTATATCTCTATTGTAGTATGTAGATGTGTATATGTGTAGATATTGAGTTATGTAAGTCTGTAAATATGTACTATGATGAATTTGTAGATTAGATAGTGAGGTGTTTATGTATGTAGTTAAGAAAGTGCCAAGAGCTAAACGAGCTGAACCAGACAAATATGGTGAAACGAAGCAGCGCTATCAGATTATGCTGACTGAGACGGCATCCCTTGAGCTGGATCGAGTTTCTGAGCAGCTCTTAATCACCAGATCTGAATTAATTGAGCAGGTTATCAGGCAGGGGCTTTTAGAAAAAGTTGTATTGTTGGAGGAGTCGGCATGACGAAAATTAACTACAAAGTAATCAACCCACATACATATCCGTGATTCTGAAAGTGCTTGGACTCAAGCCATCGAAATTTATAATCTCGGTGAGTTCTTATTTGTAGATTGGGCACGAGTGTAGTTGATTGTTGCACCCTCTGCCCAGTAAGCCTTGAGTGAGAAAACTTCAGGTGTACAAATATGGATGCTTGTATTTTTGTACTAAGCGTGCGCTTTGGCATTAATGTAAAACCCCTACAGCTAGTTTGAGAGGCAAGCTTGTAAGGGTTAGCAACAAAAATTTTTTAAAACTCTATGACTTCAATTATATCAAATTCCCCTGCAAATAGCACGGGAACAGATACCCTATGGGAAAAACCTACATTTGAACTTGATAAAGCTAAGAATCAGCAGATCACTTTGGAGTGGATACAAAGTCTTTCACCAGAACAGAAAGAGACAGCATTATATAGATTCTGTAAGATAGTTGAAGCAAACCCCACACTGTGTGAATCCTTCGCACTTAACCAAGTCCTTTACCGCATAATTTCTGGTAACACATTCACAGAATCCGCATCGAGAGTGGCACAAAGGAGGAGCTGCGACAGAAAGACAATCCTCAAAGGATTGGCTCAAGCTGTTGAACAAAATATCCTTTTAGAAAATTTGCGACCCGGAACAAGTAACGAGTATTCCTTTAATTCAGTAGAGGAGTGGAAGCCAGAACCCGTAGTCCATAAAAAGGACACCCCTAAAGTCATCCCCTTTCCGAGTACAGAGAATCCTGAAACACCAGTAGAAACCGTACCAGTCCAAAATTTGGACGACCCTCAAACGGACCCAAACAATCTTGTTGTTGTTAATAAAATATTAAATAAACAACAACTTGTTAGTGTCCCTGTTTTGGACACCCCCTCGATTTGGCGCAACTTGCCTGATGGAAACCGATATGCTCAAATTCCTCCCATTTATGACCAGGGTACTGGGGTGGAAATCCAGAGGCAGATGGATTCAGAAGGACTGACGGCACAGAAAGTTGTGGGGCGTGCGATCGCCTTCTCCAAAGTTCCTTTGATGTTGTTGGAGTTGTGGGCCGCCATTGGCAGCAAGCTGACTAATTCTAGTTTGAAAGCTCCTGTGGAAGCTGTAGTCTCCTTGCAGTTATCAAAAACTCTCTTAACTCTTAACGTTAACCTTTCTGAGCAGCAATTACACAAGTGTGTCACGCAATATGGCGAGGATGTGATGCTCAACGCTGCAAATGAACTGAAGAGAACTGGCGCACTTGCTAATAAAGAAAATCCCACGGGCTATTTCCTCGGATGCCTTAAGAACGGTATGGGACAAAACTCAGCCATTGTGCAGCTTTGTGAACCACAAGAGCAGGAAAACATGAAGTTGAATGATGAGACAACAGAGATGGGACGAGCTTTGAAAAAGCCTGTTCAAAGGTTTTCTCACGTTGAAACTAATCCACGAGTTACAATTGCAGCCCTGATTATGGATGGTCAGTATCAGCGTGCTGCTATTATGTCAGGATTATATGGTGTGGATTATGAGGAATTAGTAAGTGAATGCGGGTTGGCGGATGATCCCGAGGCAATCATTTTGTTGAGAAAAGTGACCAGATCATCACCTTGATTTAAACTGGCTCATACGTAGAATTGCTGCATTACTCACAAATTGCAACGAGAGCTATAAGCTTTATACTGACTACGCAGGAACCAAAACTCTTGATTCCTGGGGGGGAGGTTCTCCAACAAAAATTGCACCTCGTCGAAGTAGGTCGAGTTTTATGGGTTCTGAAATTCCTTGATTGTTTCCAAATCGAGCTTTTTCTACATTTGCACCACTCAAGTCAGCATCAATCAGATTGGCACCAATTAGATTGGCATTCTTTAAGTCGCTACCAATTAGATTAGCGCGAATTAGATTGGCATCCCTCAAGTTAGCACTACTAAGATTAGTATTAATCAGCCTTGTATCACTCAGATCAGCAAGGTTTAGGAAGGCACGGCTCAGGTTAGCTCGGTTCAAGTAGGCTCCTCTAAAATTGCCATACCTCAAGTCGGCTTGACTTAGATTAGCATTAATTAAGGTTGCCTGGTTGAGGTTGGCACAACTTACACTCTTCAAGCTCAGGCTGTCATTGTCTAATGGCAGTTTCTCCGCTAAGGCTCTCAGGGCAGAGGTGCGAAGAAACTCAGACTGAATTTCACGGGCGG
>CALMVQ010000051.1:0-31022 GCA_937873135.1 uncultured Scytonema sp.
AGTCGCACAGATGATGGATAAATTCGCTACGAATTAATGCAACGCTGTACTTAGCAGAAGTCTCAGGGCTGACAGCCGCTCCTGATTCTGTCAATGATGGCTTAGCACGTTTACAGCAACTCTCGTTGGTGAATTGGAATCCAGAACAAGAGCGTTATGAGATGCTTTCTCTAACTCGTGAGTATGCTTTGGCAGAATTAGCCACCGATTCAGTTTTTGAGAAACAAGCACGGCAGCGCTGGGTGAAATGGTATTTAGATTTTGCCCACAGCTATGCCGGGGAAGATTGGGAAAAGTGGATACATTACGAAAAATTAGAGCTTGAAGAAGGAAATCTTCGCGCAGTGCTTTATTGGTGTAAAGATCAAAACCATTATGAAGAAGTAAGGGAGTTATGGTTACTGTTGAGCCACTATGCCAATCTCTATGCTTATTGGGATGATCGTTTAGATTGGTTACAGTGGCTCATAGAACAATCAGAACTGCGTGGTGAATGGGCATCTTTGGTGAAAGTCATGATCCGCAAAACCTGGCTACTGATTCGCGAGTGTTCACCGCAAAGTCTGAAAGAGGCAGACGAAATATTACGGAGAGCATGGGTTTTAAGAAATAATACAGACTCATGTGTTCAAGCTGACTTAGCTGAAAGTATTGTCAGGCTACGAATCAGACAAAAAGATTATAAAGATGCGCGAGCATGGCTCGTGCTAGAACAGAAATTGCTAACTCAAGCTAATTTAGAAGAGCAAAAGCATATTCGTTATTATATTCCTGTGCTTTATCATCGGGCAGTTATTTTGTATCTTGAAAGTAACTATTCTGAAGCCAAAATACTTTTTAAAGAGGTCATGCAAAGCGCAGAAAAAATTAATTGGTATCGTGTGATTAATTCTGCTCAAAATTGGCTGGCGGATATTGCTATTGAACAAGGTGATCGCGATAGCGCTCAACAATTATTAATTAAAGGCTTAACCGTAGCTAAAAGCAGCAAAAACAAGCGGCGGCTGGCTCGCTATGAACGCTCCTTAGCCCGTTGGGAAAAAAAATGGGGAAGTGCACAAAAAGCCAGCTTCTTAGTAGCTAAAGCAATGGATAGTTTCAAGCATCTGGGAATGACAAAAGAAGCAGAAGAAATGCAATTTTTACTTAATTCTCCATCATGATATAAGCAAGCCGGCGTAAATAAGGCTAGCATCTTAAAAAGCTATAATTCTTGTATTTCAAGCTTTTTAATTTTATGGAAAGTAAGCGGGATCGGTTTCCAGAGAGCGAAGTTTGCCCGGAGAGAAACCCTTTTTGCAACTTCTATAAGCTTAACTTTCCAAGACGAATTTTGAATTTTTAATTCTGCGTAGCGGTACTAAGACTTTTGCAAGCCACCACTATACTGCTTAGGCAGTATAGTGGTAGCTTGTTGACCATTATACTAGCTGTTTTCGGTTCCGCACTGACAGTTGGTAGCAATTTTCAAAGTCAAATCAGAAACGAGCAAAGAGTACAATTCCTTTTGCGGGTTGCGCCCCATGTATCGCGTATTCTAGACATGCCACTACAATTATTGAGCATTAGCACTTCTTTCAGCAGTGTCTGGGTACACTGAGCCAAGGTCTTTTACAGCTTCAGCTGATTGTTTGCCAATCTTCTTAGCTCGTTCACCAGGATTACCTTCGGTTTCACGAGCATCCTTATTCCATTCTCCTGTTGTTTTTGGTCTTTGGGAACCGTCTTGATGTACTACTGAGTTAATTTCATCAGCCAAGCCTTTGTTCTGCCCAGGAGCGACGTTTGTTGTCAGCAGTAAAATCCCAACTAGCACAACACCTATAAAACGCTTGATCTGAAGCTCACCAAGCAGGTGACTGACTTGAGAGATTGTCTTTGAAAATAGATTTGCCATGACTTAACTCCATTAGTTCATTCTTAATACTAATCAGCAATTTCACAGAGATATACTGCCTACTTAAAGTATAAATAGGCAAATAAAATGTGAATTCACGCACTGTATATTAAGAAATCTATTGTCAGGTTGCTTCTACCTCTAGGCGGGTTATCTGGATCTAAAAGGTAAGCAATATGTATGATTGCTATTTGAATTTTGAAAAACTACAGCAGTCTCCGCTCAAAGAAGCATCTTTTGACGGTGTGAATTTATAAATGCATGATTAAGTTAGAATAACTGTCTAGACAAGGCTAGATGGAACAATCATGTATGAAGCGGATATGACAAATACAGGAAGCGAAGAACAAGTTCAGTGAAGTGGTAGAAGAGGCGATTCATCAAGGACCACAAGTCATAACTAAGCGCGGCGTTGAGGTAGCGATTGTATTGTCTTACACAGAGTATCGCCAAATGATGGCGGCACACTGTCGGGGCAGGTTTGACACGATGATTTGTTTTTACTGACCACTGATCAAATTAAATCTGCCCCTACAAATTATCCTCTGGCGCTGTCGTTAAAAAGTAGCACCAGAGGATTTGGAATTGAGGTTAAGCTATGGTTACATCCTTTGACAAATAAACATCTTGGATGGCGTGGAATAACTTCACTCCTTCCTCAAACGGACGCTGGAAAGTTTTCCGCCCGGAAATTAACCCGGTTCCACCTGCGCGTTTGTTGATGACGGCAGTGCGAATTGCTTCCGCAGAATCGTTTTTGCCTGACGCTCCACCAGAGTTAATCAAACCAGCACGTCCGCAGTAGCAGTTAAGCACCTGGTAACGAGTTAAATCAATTGGATGGTCAGTTGTCAAGTCTGTGTAAACCAACTCATTGGTTTTGCCATAACTCTCACCAGTTGCTTTGGCAACGGCTCCGTACCCGTTGTTATTTTCTGGTAATTTTTGTTTAATAATGTCAGCCTCAATCGTCACACCGATATGATTTGCTTGTCCTGTGAGATCGGCAGCCAGGTGATAATCTTTATCTTGCTTGAAAGCGTTGTTACGCAGATAGCACCAGAGAATAGTTGCCATCCCTAGTTCATGGGCAATTTTAAACGCTTGGCTGATTTCCTGGATTTGCCGTGTGGAGTTTTCTGAACCAAAGTAAATTGTCGCACCTACTGCCGCAGCGCCCAAATTCCAAGCTTGTTCCACATCAGCAAACAGCACTTGGTCTTGTTGATTGGGAAAAGTCAGCAGTTCGTTGTGATTAATTTTGACGATAAATGGGATTTTGTGGGCATATTTGCGCGAAACACTGCCCAATACTCCTAAAGTCGTCGCTACAGCATTGCACTCTGCTGCTATTGCCAGCTTAATAATATTTTCTGAGTCAAAGTAAATAGGATTGGGTGCAAAAGAGGCAGCTGCTGAGTGTTCAATTCCTTGATCTACTGGCAATATGGAAAGATATCCAGTATTTGCCAGACGACCGGACGAATATAGCTGTTGGAGATTGCGTAAAACTTGGGGATTGCGATCGCTGTTTAGCCAAACTCGATCTACAAAGTCTGGTCCCGGTAGATGCAATAAATCCTTAGAAACTTTTGCCTTATAGGTAAGCAAATCTTCTGCTTCTTTACCTAGTAAGGATTCGATAGAATCAGGCGCAGATAGCGTTGTGGTCATTGCCATTTCCTCAAAAATTTAGCACATGGCGATGCCTCTAAATATAGCACTCGTACTATAGTTCTCCTAAACGATTTGCGCTCCAAAACATGATTTTTGCTAATTGCTAATTGTTTTTCTCAGTCTTCAGTCTTCAATTAGCAGCCTTTACGAGTGTTTTACAACTAGATTTCTTTAAATGTGCCAAATAGATATCATAAAAATTGCTATAAATATAATTTATGGTATCTATTTAAAGAACAAGAATATTCATAAGTAAATACGCTAATAATGGATTT
Organism: uncultured Scytonema sp.; assembly: GCA_937873135.1. Lineage (GTDB taxonomy): Bacteria > Cyanobacteriota > Cyanobacteriia > Cyanobacteriales > Nostocaceae > Rhizonema. The sequence goes on from CALMVQ010000051.1 coordinate 3,850, forward strand.
TGCCTACTATCTTAAGACATAGACCAAAAGATATAAGTTTTCATTTTTGTCGCGTCTCTATAATTCCTAACTATTGAGTATTAACCAAATCTAAAGCTTTCATCGCGATCGCCTTGACATCGTTATCTTGGTTGTTCAATAACACAATTACAGTAGTATCTTTACTCGGTACGTATTCCATGATAGTTAAGAAGCCATAAGCTGTACCAGTATGCCCAAAGGCATTACCGTATGGGGTTGGGAAACGTTCTACACCCAGCCCATAGTTATAGTTGACGCTATTATTCTTAAAAGTCAGCATTTCCTTTAACATCTTGGGTGACAGTAAAGTTTTCTTAGCAAACAGGGCTTTGGAAAACTTAGCGAGATCTTCTGCATTAGAAACCAATCCTCCATCTCCCAAACCATTCCCATCATTAACATCAGCAAAACTCACAGTCTTACCATCTTTATTGCGATGGCCATAGCCTGTAGCAACTTCGCCAATAATGGGTTCGCGTAATTCTGTGAACGTATTCTTCAAATCCAATGGTTTCAAGATGCGACTGCGGATTGCTTGTGCAAGAGTTCCTCCAGTTGTCTTCTCGACAATTAATTCTAAGAGAATATAGTTACTGTCAGTGTAGATAAATTTCTCTCCAGGTGCCGCTTGAGGTTTAGCGTCGTACATATACTTAACAGCCTCAGATGCTGTCCAAGGTTGAGAACGGCTTCTTTTAGCAGTCGCTTTTTTAAAATCCTCCGTGGCAAGGTATTCAGCCACACCACTTGTATGATTGAGGAGTTGACGAACTGTAATCTTGCTGCTGTTAAAGATATGAGGGCTAACCTCTTTTGGTAGATAGGTGGCGATGGTTTTATCTAAATCTATTTTTCTGTCTTCCACCAATTTCAGCACAACCACTGCCCCAAAAGTCTTACTCATGCTGGCAATCGAAAAGCCATCTGTAGCTTTCATGGGTGTTTTTGATTCCTTGTCTCTGACACCAGATGCTCCCAACCATTCGCCATCGGAATTAGAGACATACATAACTGCCCCTGGTATTTTGCGATCTGTGACAGCTTTATCTAAAACTGTCTGTAGTTCGGAACTTGTTTCTCGTGGAGAGTCAGACTGCTCAAAACTTAAAACAGACTTCCCCATTGCTTTTTGATTCATCCCGTTTACCATTAAATACTCGGCAAAACCTAAGGATATGACACAGGTGATAGCAAATATAATTTTTGCTGTGAGCGAAATCTTTTGGTTCATCTTTCTTCTAAGAGCGGAAACCCACCCAATGATGAGCGAGAATTGATCGCGATTATACTACCCTGACCGTATAGTGTTTTTTATACTCTTAAAGATATCTTTAGATAAATATTGCCTCTTCTGAAGATAACATCTAGTCTACATAGAGAAAATCAAGTACGCACTCTCTCTAAACAGTTTAGAACACTTACCTCGCGTTCTGAGCAGTTGACGACTGAGGAACCCTAGTAGTTCCGCTTAGTCTTCCCACGTTACACTCATTGCAAGGTATTGTAAAACCAGCTTTGAGACTTTGCGTCTGCAAGCTGACTAAGTGATTCCCCCCAAGAGCCAAAATTCCTCCTGAATATCGTTTACAGCCTACTCGATCAACTCCAATCTAGTCAAGGTGTATTCAAAGTTACAATAAGACTAGCTGCTACAACAGTCGCGCTGCCTCACCGCTGCGCGTCTACATTAAATTATGTCTTCTACGGGCGGTTCGGGAGTATACTTAATAAATATGGTTCAATGCACTAATGCACTCGTCACTATAGCAAGTGTTGAAATCAACAGACTTGTTAGTTTTTATAGCGAAATACTTGGTGAACAGCCAGCAAAATATATTCAGAATGTTTATGCTGAATTTCAGTTTCCTGGTTTACGGTTGGCTATTTTTAAACCTAAAAGTACCCACTTACATGAGTTTGAAAATTCAACGAAGAGTACAATGAGTTTGTGTTGAGAAGTTGGGAATTTGGAAAATGCTTTAGCGTACCTGACAACTTTGGGATCTTCACCACCTGGAGAAATTATCACCGCTTCTCATGGTAGAGAAATCTACGCTTACGACCCTGATGGGAATCGGCTAATTTTGCATCAAGCTAAAATCAATGAAACAAACTATTAACAACTAATAACTGAAAAATGTCGATCACTGAAAATTATAAGTTAAACCTAATTCAATGGTATCCAGGTCATATTGCTAGAGCGGAAAAGCAATTGCAAGAACACCTGAAGCGAGTAGATGTAGTGCTGGAGGTACGAGACGCCCGCATTCCACTAACAACAAGCCATCCCAAAATGAGTGAGTGGGTGGGAAGTAAAACGCGGGTATTGGTGGTGAACCGGGTAGATACGATTTTTCCTTCTGTGCGATCGCTTTGGGAGGAGTGGTTTAGGATTCACAAAGAAGTGCCTTATTTTACTAACGCCCAGCACGGTCAAGGAGTAGTGGCAGTGTCTAAAGCAGCACAAGCAGCTGGGGTGGAGATCAATCAAAGAAGACGCGATCGCGGCATGTTACCCCGTCCAGTCCGTGCTGTCGTCATTGGCTTTCCCAATGTTGGTAAATCAGCTTTGATTAATCGTTTGATTGGAAAGCGCGTGGTTGAAAGTGCCGCGCGTCCCGGAGTGACTCGACAATTACGTTGGGTGCGAATTTCCGAGCAGTTGCAATTACTCGATGCTCCAGGCGTTATCCCTGCAAGGTTAGAAGATCAAGAAGCCGCACTGAAGTTAGCCATTTGCGACGATATTGGTGAAGCATCTTACGACAATCAACTCGTCGCATCTGCACTAGTTGACTTAATAACTCATCTACAAACGACAGCGACTAACTTACTACCAACGAAACCATTACAGTCACGTTACGAACTCGATCCTACGCCCATGACTGGAGTAGCATATTTGCACGCTTTAGCAGAACATCGCCACAAAGGTGACGTAGAGCGGACAGCACGTCAACTTTTAACAGATTTTCGCAAGGGTTTGTTGGGCACAATTCCTTTGGAATTACCCACGATGATGTAAAATTCAGCAAACCCCTTGACCTAACTGACACCCTACATAACTTGTTTGATCCGTTTCAATGCCTCGGTTGTAGGATATCGATTGATATCGTGTAAAGCCTGTCGTTCTAATAAACACTCAGTGCTGTTAAACCGTAGAATTTTGGCTGTTACCTCACCGATATGGCTCAAAGGTACGATGGTAATTGCCTTAGAATTGTTTAATAAAAAATGTTCGTACCATAAGTCAGTTCGCGGGTTGAAAAATCGGCTAAAAATACCGCTATCCAAAGGCATAACAATAGAACCAACATCACTCCCTTTATTACGATTACAAGTCATACAAGCGTAAGCTAGATTTTCGGCATTCGTTAAACCACCATGCTTTTCGCTGATAATATGGTCAACTTCGCAACCAAAATAAGCATCATCTTCATGAAGTAAGCAGTATTCACACAGTTGATTTGCTCGTGCAATTACTAATCGACGAAGTTCTGCATTAATATATGTATAGGAATCCTGTTTGATTTCTGAACAGGATTTAAGATGGAAGCCTTATAAAATAGGCTTTTTAGTCTCAGTATGTTTTCAAGAATCAAATCGGAGTCCTATAGTACTCAAGCTTTTTCATTAGTAATAAATTTGCGGGCGCGAGCTTTAGCTAAACGCATTAAATGCTCTAGTTGCATGTAATGGTCTAACTCAGAGGATTCATCGTGCGTGAGTCCAGTTGTTTTTTCACGACGGATTAAATCAGCAACACGCTGTTTTGTTTCTTCTGAGGGACGGAACGCAATTATATTATCTGGTATTGTACCTGCTGCAAAAAAGTCGATTACTTCTTCATATGCTCGTGATATGGTCATAAATAGTACTTCAACTCAAGAGTATCGCAACTCAATTAATTATTAGATTAGCGTATGTCAGCATCTATAGCTCCAAAAAGCTATCAAAAATTTCAATAGCGCTCGTTGCCAACGAATTTATCCACGTTTTACGTAAAACTTTTCAAATAAATCATGGTTGTTGAGTGCGCTCGTCCTTCAGAACCACAGCAAATTATGCTGATTGATGGGATGAATTTTGTCTCATGCAAAGGCGCAAAGAATCTACCTTGAGCCAAGGTCAAAAGTATCAATTCATCCCGCAGTTATGCAACGCCGATATTTCATTGTGCCCACTGACTTAACATTGCCGCCTTCCTTTTTGATCTGTGGTTTAATTTTCCTAAAAGTGACTTTTAATCGGGTTTTTTCAATTCCTCTTGCAGATTTTTCAAATTTTCTACTGCATATCCAACCTCTAACTTTGATTTACTTTCCAAGTAAATTTCTATTTGGTTTAGAATATTTATGGTCGTGTTTTGATTTCTCAAAGCTTCATAGGTATATAATCTAGCTTTAATCAAAGAGACAATAGAATTTAGTTTACCGTCACTAACATCTGACTGAGAATTTTTCAGAGCATGGTTTCTAAGCAAATTTAATTTATTTAAAATTTTTTCAGGCTCGCTTGATTGAAGACTCGCTTGATAAATCTCTTCGGATACTTGCTTGACAATTTCATCTCTAATGTACTCCATCACGACTGGCTGTAAAGTGAAACGTGATGTGGAGTTCTCTTGATTTGTTTCAATGAGCGATCGCTCTAGTAAAGATTCCAAAGCTCCTATTAAGTCTGATGGTAAGACAGATTTAGATGAGCAAAGACTGTGTTGTAGTTCTTCAAGCGTTGCGGGTTTTTGCTCAATAGCTAACCAGTACAAAATTTTCTTTCCTAGCTCTGATAACCGATTGACTTGATCTTCGATCAAAATACGAATATCCCTAAGCACGTATGTGAGGCTCTGAGCTAAAAATTTAGCGACATCGTTATCAAATAACTCTTGAATTGTCTTGGAAACAATCTTTAAAGCTAATGGATTACATCGATATACATTAATGAGTGTTCCCCATTGAGCTTCCCCAGATAATTTTTTATCTTTCAATATTTGCCGTGCTACTTTCTGAGAGCCTTGCAGTTCTAAAGTGCGAACTGCTTCTGTTTCTGCTTGCAGTACAGGAATTTCTCTTGGCGTCTCACGACTGGTTAGGAGCAAACAGCTTTGATGAGATTCTTTTCCCAAACGGTTCAGGAGTTGACCATAATCTTTGTAGTCTTTTTTGTAATGCCCAGCAAAATCACCAGGACTGAGAATGGTATGCCAATTATCTAGTACTAGCAGACATCGGGAGTTTTGTAAATACTCAATCAAAACAGAAATTTGCTCAATAATATCAGCTGATGAAATATTTTTTTGACCACGAGACAAAAAATTAATCAAGTCCGTCAACAGCGTGAAGAGTGGCGGAGCGTTGCGTAGACTTCGCCAGATAACAAATTCAAACTCATTCTGAATCTGTTGAGCCAACTTTACTGATAGCGAGGTTTTCCCTATGCCTCCCATGCCAAGCAGTACTACAATCCGGCAGTTATCTTGCAAAATCCATTCCTTAAGAGTATCCTGATTTTCTCTGTCAAAGAGAACTGAAGGATCTGGAGCATCTCCCCAATCTTGGAGCGGTTGATTGGGAGTGTTGTCGTTAAATACAGGTGAAGCAATAATTGCTCTGAAGCGATCGCTCACTAATTCCGGTTTGTACTGCCCTACTAACACAATCAGCTCTTCTCGCCTATTCACTTTTAATCCTGCTATGTCGCTCCTAATCTCAAAGCGATCACAAAGATTTTGGATATGTTTGCGTACTGTGGCAGGTGAAGCTGAAATCGCTTCTGCTATTTCATCATCTGTTTGAGCTTTCAATAAGAATAACTTCTATAGAAGGATTACCTCATCACCAGCAAATTCCACGATTGTTGAATCACTTCCAGAACAATCAAGAATTCTATTTGATTTATGAATTTATCGAGGGCGAAGTTCTTAGCAACCAGATTAGAGTAGGTAATTGCTTGGGCGAACCAGAAGTTATTGCTTTATTGAAGGATGTTTTAGAAGTCTTAGTATTTATCCATCAGTATGGTGTCATTCACGGTGATATTAAGCCTTCTAACTTAATTCAAAGACTACAAGATAATCAAATTATTCTCATTGATTTTGCCGTCTTTAAGCAAAGTCTAAATTTAGATATTGATCGTCAGATAAGAATTGTCAAACCAGTGGATACAAAACGATATATGCCTCCCAAAAAACTGCCAAATGACCTGAAAACTTGTAGCGATATCTATGCTTTGGGGATGACAGCTATCCAAGCTTTAACAGCAGTATCTCCGGAGCAATTACCAACAAATGTGCAGAATGAGATTGTATGGGAGAATCAAGCCCAGGTAAGCCGCAAGTTAGCAAGAATCTTGAATAAAATGGTGCGCTTTCAATCAGGAGGATATTACCAATCCGCACAAGAAGTTCTAAATGAGCTAAATGAGCTAAATGAGCTAAATGAGCTAAATAATCTAAATGAGTTAAATAAGCCAAATGGTTGGATCAGGCAGAAATTTATCAAACTTTTACAACTCTTAGTCATCCTGATCATCTTGGGTATATTTAATATAGGTCTTAGCTATTTCTTCTGTAGAACAGTACTATATAAAAAACAAATAGAGCATCTTTATGCGCAAGGCATAAGACTAATCGGCAAGGGAGACTTTGCAGAAGCGATCACAACGTTCGACGAAGTGTTAAACATTGATCCAAATATTCCAGAAGTTTTGATTCAGCAAGGCTATGCCTATGGTCAACTCTCTGGTCAACTCAAACAAGATCCAGAAAAGCCAGAGCTAGAAAAGTATTACCATGTTTGTAAAAGAGCGACTGAAATTGCTCCTAATTTCTCTGGATCTTGGCTTTGTTTAGGAAATAGTGAACAGGCGTTAAAAAAATACAATGACTCTATCGAATCTTTCGATAAAACTATTGGGTTGGCTTGTAATTCTCATGATGTTTATGCTTTTGGCGATTGTGCTTATGCCTGGAATAACAAAGGCGAATCCTGGTTGGGATTGCAGAAACCAGACGAAGCACTCAAAGCATTTGAGCAAGCAATTCAAAAAAAACCAAACCTCCATGTTGCTTGGACTTACAAAGGTGAAATTCTCTTGAATACATCCCCTCAAGAAGCTCTCAAAGCCTTCAATACAGCCCTTGATATCGAACCCAACTACAAACCAGCACTAAAAGGTAAAAAAACAGCAATCAGACGTTTGGGGAATTAAGTATGATGCCGGGTATCAATTGAGGGTGTAGCTTACGAGGTAGAGCCGGACTTGGCAATCCTACAATCCTAAGCACGAATAACAGTAATAGAACGTTGATTTTTTGTGGGGACAATTTGGGTTGATAAACGTTCTTCAATTGGCGGTGCTTTTTCACGTCGGTCGAATACAAATAACCAGCCAAAATCTACCCCCAAGCGAGCTAAGTATGAATCTAATTGTTCAAGACCTTGAGTTTGGGGGTCGCGTTTTTTATCACGCCATACTTTTAATTCTATCCCTAACGTAGTAGAACCATATCTTAAACATAAATCTATGCGATCGCTACCAATGGCATATTCCCGTTCTATGGTTCCACCACCATTAACGACGCGATGTAAAAATGCCATGAGTACTATATGGGGTGCGATTTCATGGTATCCGGTAGTTTTTAACAATGGTTCACCGTGCTGTCGCCAGAAGACTAAAAACGCCTCTAATAAAGCATCTGTATTTAATTCCCCGTCACCAGTTAACCAAGTAGGTGCAATTTGAGGCAACGAAGCCATAGGTGTCACCATTAATACTCTGGGTAACACTTCCCGGTAAATCGGATTTGCAATCGCTAGTCCTCCTAAGGGATCCATTTTGCCTAAACCCAGGTCAATCACAAACTGAATATCATCATTAGGTACATCCCCTAATTCCAAACCTGCTAACATTGGTTCAATAATCGCCTTGATTCTTGGTTCTCGCAAACGTTCGGCTAAACTATCTAAGTGGGTGTCTTGACGTGCGATTAATATTTCCTTGGCGTTTAAAATATGTTCATAGGTAATGGCAATACTTCTATCCTTAACCATTTTTTCGACTACTTCCTTGGCAAGAGCATTGACTAACCAAGGTTGTCCCTGAGTTAAATCAAATGCTGTTGCTTTTGCTTGTTGGGTGAAAACTTGCCCAGTATCGTCGGTATGCTGCTGATACAATTCTGCAACTTCGGCAGCATTAAAGTTCGAGAGTGTTAGGGAACTGACTTTAATATTGAAGGGACTCGCCGTATTTAATCTATCGCTCCCACCGGATGCAACTTTATAATCACGCACGTCCCGCAAACCAATCAACCCCACACATAAGGGGAAATTTTCGGGACGGTTGGGATAACCATCGCGTAACTGCCGTAAAATTGAAATCAGGGTTTCATTTTGTAGCGAATCAATTTCATCTATAAATACTACTAACGGTCGTGGTGAAGCCTGTGCCCAAACCTGTAGACTAGCTCGAATTCTTTGTCCTGGTTCCTCATAAACCCAAGCAGAAGGTTGCAAATCTTTGGGTAAGCGAACTGCAATTGTATTGCGCCAAGCACCAAGAATTGCTAATTCTGCCGCACTTGGGTCATGATTAAACGCGCTTCCTACTTCTGCTGATACCATAATTGCTGCGTAGCGTCCACTTTCTGTAAGTTGTTTCGCCAGCGCTAGCATCGTCGTTGTTTTACCTGTTTGGCGAGGTGCATGAACGACAAAGTAACTACGCTGTTGAATTAGCTCCTCTAAATCTGGTAACCGCGCAGTTGGCGATAGCATGTAGTGGATATCGTCTTGGCAAGGTCCTGCGATGTTGAACCAACGAGACATTGAGTTTACCTTATTTTATGGGCTTTAAAGAGGAGCAGAGGTAAAAGGAAGGGTTAAGGGTATTTTATTTAGATGTGGAAATTATAACTAATGTGCTGGATCTGAGGGAATCTTCCCCAGGGTAAGCGCATCTAATTTTGTCTTCAAAAATACAGATTATTTGACGAAAAGCTTTATTTACAACATCATGTACTAGTACAGAGCAGCGGAAATAACCCACCCATCTGAAATAGGTAAAAAGCTTATAAAATAAGTGTTCTTTCTTTTTACTTTTTACTTTTTACTTTTGCCTTGTTGTACTAGGGGTTTAAGTCTTACTTGTATTTCTTCACAGATTGATATTTAATTGTGTCCACTTACTTAACATTGCCGCCTTCTTTTATATCAGGTTAATTGATGGTGAATAAGACTGTTTTTCAGATAAATAATTTGAGGTAGTAATTTATCAATATAATCAGTCTGATTAGTAACTAAATTCTGTGATATATGATTTAAAAAACAATTGTTTTAGAAGCGAACGATGCCTGAAGAATAGAATATAATCAAAATGTACAAATGAAAATAAATAACCTGACTAATTGCTTGAAACTCTCAATAATTAAATTTTTATCTGCTAGTCATTTAGTATTTAAATCGAGGATAAGAGAGTAAAAAACTTATCACCTGTAAAGTTGGTAATCATAATTTCTTGCCCATTAACAGTAGTCCTCGATTGGGTGCAAGTAATAGACTTGGATAGGTGATCAAGGTTTTCACTCCTGCGATCGCTGTTCGTAATCAGAACAGATGAAAAATTGTGGCAATGGCAATTACGTCTGAGCGAATAATTATGCTTTTCGTAATTCGTTCATCGCGTAATTGAGGTATAGCAAATACGAAGCATCTGTAACTAATGCCCTCGGATTCATTAATAGGGTTCTAATAATAATTTTTTATTTAGGTTAGCGACTATCTGTAAAATTTCCCTATATCATTATTTAGCTAGTCAATATTTGAGTACTTACGCCTAAGATATGAAATCAACTAGTGCCGCAAGGCGGAAGTCAAAAGTCAAAAGTCACTCATTCAAAAGTCAAAAGTATTATGGAATGGGCTTTTTATGGATTTGAAATGGTTGCCTTATTTCCGCCGCGTTGTACTAGGTTTTTGAATAAAACAAATCTCTGAAACAAGGTACACACAGTAATAAGCAGGTTTCTACGTAAGTATTTTTTTAGATGAAGGCTTGCCTATCATGATTTATGGAATACTAACATCTTAATTTATAAGTAATATTTTTTACATTGTTGTCGGAATGCCGTTGCGAGTGTCATAAAGAGAAGGTAAAAGGCTAACCCTTGGCAAATTCTTTGCCAAAGCAATGCTGGCACTCCCTGCTTCTGTGGAAGAATCTAATAAACATCAATGACTGAACTGAAACTGCGCCTAAAAGAGGGAAATAGCGAAAGAATGGTAACGGTGCATCAAGATGTCTTTACTATAGGTCGTTTGCCGCAATGTGATTTGTACTTACCTTCTGGAGGAGTTTCCCGGTGCCATGCTCGCCTTGTGAAAACTGATAAAGGTAAATGGACTGTTGAAGATCTGGGCAGCAAAAACGGGACGCAATTGAATGAACGCTTTGTGACTTCTCCTCAAGAGTTGCATCACGGCGACGTTATTTGGCTGGGGGATGTCAATGTGGTTGTTTTGTTGACAGATCATCGTTTGCAACAGCCAAAAGTTCAGTACAAGGGAGCCGTTTCTCAGGGAAGAACTATCCTTCACAACGTCAAACAGTTGCAGCAGCAATGGATAGACGCTGATGATGAAAGCAGTATTGGTAAAGACAAAACTATTGCTCGCTTGAAAGACTTGGTGGATATAGCAAAGAATCTCTGTGGGGCAGCATCAATAGAGGCTATTTTCTCTCAAGTGCAGCAAGTTGTTTTTCGTTATCTACAAAGTATTGATCGCTTGGGATTATTGATCGATGTTAGCCATTCCGGCAAACTCGTATTGATGAATGCTGCTACAAGAAATGCCTCTCAACAGCAAAATTTGCCGACGGATGGTAGTTGGATTAGTCGTAGTATTTGTCAAAAAGCATTTGAGGAAAAAGTCGCGATTCAAACAGCTGATGCACAGAAGGACGAACGGTTTGCTGGAGAACATAGTATTTTGGTCAAAGGCATTCGCAGTGCTATGGCTGTGCCTTTATGGGATGAAAATAAGGTAGTCGGAGTTCTCTACGCTGATGCGAATTTTTCTTCTTATCATTGGGCAAAAGAAGGTGAAGAAGAACTCAGCTTTTTTTCAGCTTTGGCAAATCTTGTCGCTTCAAGCGTTCAACGTTGGCTTTTAGTAGAAAAACTCAAAAACGAAGAAGTGATCCGCCGAAGACTGGAACGTTATCATTCTCCTGCCGTTGTACAGCAGTTGATCGCTGTAGGCGCTTTACCAAATGGTCGTTTACCTCCACAAGAAAGTGAAATTAGCATTTTATTTGCCGATCTAGTTGGTTTTTCGGCAATTTCCGAACGGTTAACGCCGACTCAAATCGCCGAGTTACTCAACAATTTATTTGAGGAGATGCTACAAGAAGTATTTGCCTATGGTGGCACTTTGGATAAATATATCGGTGATTGCATTATGGCATTTTTTGGCGCTCCCGAACCACAATTGGACCATGCTGATCGCGCTGTTGCCGCCGCTCAGGGAATGCTCACGCGTTTGCAAAAACTCAATGCCAAGGATTTTTGGCTTGAACCACTGCAATTGCGGATTGCGATTAACACTGGCAAGGCAGTGGTTGGAGATGTTGGTAGTTCCCAAAGAGTAGAATATACTGCCTTAGGAGCAACTATTAATCTCGCTGCTCGCATGGAAGCAGTTTGTTCCCCTGGTAAATGTGTTGTGAGTGAAGCTACTTATCAAATGCTTTCACAACCCTCATACTTTGAGAAATTAGGAGATTACCGCTTTAAAGGTATTGATCGATTAGTTAAGGTTTATCACACAAAGATGCTTTAATGATGCCAAATGTTAGGTATTTGCACTCTGTGCGATCGCTTGCATTGTGCGGAAGCCTTCTCAGTAGTTCACTTAACCTTTTGTGTCCAAGTTTGAAGCAAGAGAATTTATTTACCCTTGTTTCCCACCTACCCTCTACCTTCATCTACTGAATTTTATAAATACAAATACATATACATATTGTATAATTTGTTATAGTTTAAATTGCAAAATATTAATAAAACCAGACCAAACCTTTGCTGAAAGACTAGAATTTGGGAGGTAGTCTCCATGTGGAGAGATTTGACAGAATCAGGAACTACCTCATGCTATTTTGTAACGGGAGGTTAGGTCATGCCTATCGCCACAATTAATCCTGCAACCGGGGAGTTGCTGAAAACTTTTGAGTCAAATACGGATGCTGAAATTGCCGATAAACTAAATTTAGGACAACAGGCTTATTTGCACTACCGTCAGACTGATTATGCTAAGAAAGCATTCTGGATGCAAAAAGCTGCTGAGATATTAGAGCTTGAAAAAGCAGAATTTGCTAAGTTAATGACGCAGGAGATGGGTAAGCCGTTCACTTCGGCGATCGCTGAAGTGGAAAAATCTGCCTCAGTTTGTCGTTACTACGCCAAACATGCTGCTGATTTCTTAGCTGATGTAGCAGTGAAAACTGACGCCAGCCATAGTTTCGTGCGTTATCAGCCAATAGGTATAATTCTGGCGGTAATGCCGTGGAATTTTCCCTTCTGGCAAGTCTTCCGGTTTGTCGCACCTGCACTTATGGCAGGGAATGTGGGATTGCTCAAACACGCTTCCAATGTGCCGCAGTGTGCTTTGGCAATTGAAGATATTATACAACGGGCAGGTTTTCCCAAAGGCGTGTTTCAAACGCTGTTAATAGGTGCCGCGAAAGTTGCCGACTTAATAGCCGATGACCGAGTAAAAGCAGCTACATTAACAGGAAGCGAACCTGCAGGCGCAAGCTTAGCAGCTGCTGCGGGGAAACAAATTAAAAAGACCGTTTTAGAATTGGGAGGCAGCGATCCGTTTATCGTGTTAGAAAGTGCAGACATTGAGGCAGCAGTTGTCACAGCGACTACAGCAAGAATGTTAAATAACGGGCAGTCTTGTATTGCGGCGAAACGTTTCATTGTTGTTGAGGCGATCGCAGACAAGTTTGAAAAGCTACTCTTAGAAAAATTCCTTGCATTGAAAGTTGGCGATCCCATGCTACCAGATACCGACTTAGGACCACTCGCAACGCCTGATCTTCTTAAAGAAATAGACGCTCAAGTGCAAGCCTGTGTCGAAAGCGGAGCAAAAGTTTTGATCGGTGGGCATCCCCTATCAGATCGTCCGGGAAATTTCTATCCGCCAACGATTATCAAGGATATCCCCCCAGGTAGTCCGTCTGCACAAGAAGAATTTTTTGGTCCAGTCGCAATGCTATTCCGTGTTCCAGACATTGAGGAAGCGATCGCACTCGCAAATGCCACACCGTTTGGCTTAGGTGCGAGTGCTTGGACGACGAATGCCCAAGAAAGCGATCGTTTAATCGAAGAAATCGAAGCGGGTGCAGTTTTTATCAATAGTATGGTGAAATCCGATCCCCGAATGCCCTTTGGTGGCATTAAGCGTTCTGGATACGGAAGAGAATTAAGCATTCAAGGCATACAAGAGTTTGTCAATGTTAAAACAGTGTGGGTCAAATGATGTTATAGCAATGGATTTTGTCGAAAGAGTCGCATGGCAGAGGCGGGTTTTCTGCTCTCTCATGCTTGAATCGCTCGCTTGTTTCACTCATGGGTAAACTTTAACAGACGGATGCCCAGATGAGGAAATTGGGAATAGGTAATGGGTGATCGGTGAAGGGTAATGAAAAATGACTCTTAACACTTACCAGTTACCGATTACTAAGTTTTTTCGTGCTTTGAGGTTTGGTAATGAATACAGCAGAACTATTGGTACAGTGTTTGGAAAATGAAGGGGTGCAATATGTTTTCGGACTTCCTGGTGAAGAAAACCTGCACGTTTTGGAAGCATTAAAAAATTCTTCCATTAAATTTATTACCACCCGTCACGAACAGGGTGCAGCATTTATGGCGGATGTCTACGGACGTTTGACTGGAAAAGCAGGCGTGTGTCTTTCTACACTTGGTCCTGGTGCAACCAACTTGATGACTGGCGTAGCAGATGCAAATCTTGATGGTGCCCCTTTGGTAGCGATTACTGGACAAGTGGGAACAGATAGAATGCACATCGAATCCCATCAATATTTAGATTTGGTGGCGATGTTTGCGCCAGTGACAAAATGGAATAAGCAAATTGTGCGACCAAGTATTACACCAGAACTGGTGCGCAAAGCATTTAAGCGGGCACAAACTGAAAAACCGGGTGCCGTTCATATCGATTTGCCGGAAAATATTGCCGCCATGTCGGTAGAAGGTAAACCTTTACGTAAGGATAATAGCGAAAAAACCTTTGCCTCTTTTGCATGTGTTAGGGCAGCAGCAGCAGCAATTTCCCAAGCAGTTAACCCGATTATCTTAGTTGGAAATGGAGCTATCCGCGCTCAAGCCAGCGATGCTGTCACGCAATTTGCCACCCAGATGAATATCCCTGTGGCCAATACCTTTATGGGCAAGGGCGTGATTCCCTACACTCATCCCTTAGCTTTATGGTCTGTGGGATTGCAGCAGCGAGATTTCATCACCTGTGGCTTTGACAACACCGATTTGGTGATTGCCATTGGCTATGATTTGATTGAGTTTTCCCCGAAAAAATGGAATCCTGATGGTAAGATTCCGATCATTCATGTCGCGGCAACTCCTTCGGAAATAGATAGTAGTTATATTCCCACTATTGAAGTTGTGGGAGATATTTCTGATTCCCTGGATGAAATTTTGAAATTAGCAGATCGTCAAAATAAACCCAATCCTTACGCTATTAACTTACGAGGAAATATTCGGGCTAATTACGAAGAACACGCTCATGATGACGGGTTTCCTATCAAGCCACAAAAATTAATTTATGACTTGCGGCAAGTCATGGGACCAGAAGATATTGTGATATCTGATGTCGGCGCACATAAAATGTGGATTGCCCGTCATTATCACTGCCATAGTCCCAATACTTGTATCATTTCCAATGGATTCGCCGCCATGGGTATTGCCATTCCCGGTGCTTTAGCTGCTAAACTCGTTCATCCTAACCGCAAAGTTATTGCGGCAACTGGCGATGGCGGTTTTATGATGAATTGCCAGGAATTAGAAACTGCTTTGCGCGTCGGAACTCCCTTTGTCACCTTAATTTTTAATGATGGTGGTTACGGCTTAGTTGAGTGGAAACAAGAAAATTACTTTGGTAAAGGCAAGTCAGCCTTCGTGCATTTCAACAACCCTGACTTTGTTAAGTTAGCAGAAAGCATGGGTTTAAAAGGCTACCGTGTGACTTCTGCAACTGATTTCGTTCCTATCCTTAAAGAAGCTTTGGCACAGGAAGTTCCAGCAGTCATAGATTGTCCGGTAGACTATCGGGAGAACATCCGTTTTACACAGAAAGCTGGTGATTTGAACTGCGGAGTATAAGTCAAGTGAGCAGAAAAGACAATACGGTTCAGTAGTGTTGTCATTTGTAGAGGTATATAGGGGAGAAATTTTTCTTCCCCTGCTTCCTCATACGTACTGAACAAGCTGGTAGAGACGTTTCATGAAACGTCTACAAGTCTATTTTTCTCCAGCAAAAATAACTTCTGATCTCATGTTCAATAGCACAACCATGCGGAAAAGAACCCCACCCCCAACCCCTCCCCGCTTGCGGGGAGGGGAGACAAAGCGCAGCTAGGAGCGCTCTTGGGGTTCCTCTAGTATTTAAAGTTAATCTACCGGACATGATTATGAGTGAACAGTATCGCACCATAATTCTTATCTCCCGCCCAGAAGCACCCGCGAACGAATTGTGAACGGACAGAAGATTTGGGATTGGCGTAGACGCTTGCTTTTGACATCGCCATACAAACCAGTTTTTACTTAGTATAAAATATGATTTTTATAGCTTGCGAATCCGAGAAAACCGATTGTGACAGTGGTGGATATAAATTGTATGTTATTTCACTCATAAGAATTTTAGAGTAGTTTTTTATACAGGCAGTTTTTATGTATGTGTAAATTGTTTATAGTTGGATATAATGACGCATAATTTCTACTGTTCGATCATCAACATAATCAACTCATGCATTGGACTGTTGCTGCCTCCTTTATAAATAAGTCGAAAACCGAGACTTGGTTAACTCCATATGTTCCTGGAACTCGACATCAGTTTGACTTCGTTCCGCGTGCAGAACCGTTACAAAAGTGGCATGATCGCAAGTCTGCTATGACTGGATTGAAGGACTGGCATCTCTATTGGCAACAGGGAATGGAAGCGATCAAAGCGACACAGGGAGGTATAATCACGGTTTTTCCTCAACCTGCAGTAGTCGTAGGCATGCAACAACGCTTATTAGGCAAGCGGATTCCTGTCATCGCATGGTTATTCAATGTTGGTTCTTGTTATCCCGGAATTCGACAATGGCTTTCTAAAGTTAGCCTTGAGCAAATAGATTGCTTTGTTGTCCATACACGACAGGAACGAGAAATGTACAATCAGTGGTTGGGAATTCCGATTGAGCGTTTTGAATTTGTGCCTTATCAATCACCGGAGATTCCCATAACTGACCAAGAAAACACAACAGATCCTTTTATTGTGTCATTAGGTTCTGCTCATCGTGACTTCTCGACCTTATTCCAAGCAGTAGAAAAACTCAATATCCCAACGGTTGTAGCATCTGGCAAAACTGCATTACAAGGCTATAGTATTCCGCAGAATGTGACAACACCATTTGGTATTCAAACGCAAGAATGTCGTCGTTTAGCCCAACAAGCACGGATTAGTATCGTTCCTCTGCTTCCCAATCCCTTGACAACAGCTGGAGGGCAAATCACTATTGTGGAAGCGATGCGTATGGGTCGTGCAATCATCGCCAGTCGGTGTCATGGAGCACAAGATTATATTGAGCATGGCAAGACAGGTTTGTTGGTTGAACCTCGATCTGTCGATGACTTAATGCAAGCAATTGAAATGTTGTGGAATGATTCAGCATTACGCGATCGTCTTGGTGTAGCAGCTAAAAGCTATGCCACAGATAATTTTTCTGATGAGGCAGTCGGAATATCTCTCGGCAAAATCCTTGATCGCGTTGCCGATAAAGCAGGTATGTCGTGAATGAGTGCTGAGTGCTGAGTGCTGAGTGCTGAGTCACAGAGAGTGCTGATGAGTGCTGAGTCCAATGCCCGTGAAGAATGCTTCTGATTTTCCTTCAAATCAAAGACTAAGCTTAAAAAAGAAAAATCTTAACTCAACACTCTTTTTGCCTCAGCACTCAGCACTCAGCACTCAGCACTCTTTAATACTGTGGCACTGAGGAATCTATTTCCTTACTCCAAGCAGTAATACCACCCTTAACGTTTGTACCTTCAATTCCTGCTTCCTTGAGAATCCCAAGAGCTTTTGCTGATCGCCCACCCATCTTACAATGGGCTATTAAACGGTGACCGTTCAACACTTCCTTAACCTTGGCAACGCCTTTACCAGATTCAATGTCTGGCAATGGTACTAAAATTGAACCAGGAATCTTGGCAATTTCATATTCGTGAGGGTTGCGGACATCCAGCAACACAAAATCATCTGCACCGCTTTCTAAGAGTTGCTTTAACTCATGCACTGTCATTTCTGGAATTTCCATCTGCTGTTTTGCTTCCTCTGCTTTTGCTTGTGGGATACCGCAGAATTGTTCGTAATCAATTAACTTCTCAATCACCGGGCGCACTGGGTTAGGACGTAACTTCAATTCACGGAACGTCATTTCCAATGCATTATATAGCAGTAGGCGTCCGCTTAAAGTTTTTCCATTACCAAGAATAATTTTAACAGTTTCAGTCGCCTGGATTGTGCCTATAATGCCGCACAGTACACCCAAAACTCCCCCTTCTGCACAAGAGGGAACCATTCCTGGTGGTGGTGGTTCAGGGTAAAGATCGCGGTAATTTGGTCCACCTTCGTAGTTAAACACAGTAGCTTGCCCTTCAAAACGGAAAATAGAACCGTATACGTTGGGCTTGTTTAACAATACGCAGGCATCGTTAACTAGATAGCGTGTGGGAAAGTTATCAGTCCCATCCACCACAATATCATAAGGTTTTATGATGTCGAGAGCGTTTTCTGAACTGATACGAGTTTCGTATAAGTCAACCTGACAATCAGGATTAATTTCGTGAATGCGGTTTCTTGCTGATTCAATCTTAGGTTTACCCACCCAAGATGTACCGTGAATGACTTGGCGTTGCAAGTTGGAATTATCGACGACATCGAAATCAACTATACCTATACGTCCGATTCCAGCAGCTGCTAGATACAATAGCAGTGGCGAACCCAGTCCACCCGTACCAATACACAGCACGCTCGCGGCTTTTAAGCGTTTTTGTCCCTCAAGTCCAACTTCTGGCAAAATTAGATGGCGGGAGTACCGTTCGTAGTCTTCTTTATTAAGCTGGATTTCATCCAGATTGGGATTGAGCATAGCAGTTTGTTGAGAAACGAATTTTTCATCCTACCGGAAATTTAGAGGCAGTAGGAAGTGGTTAATTGTTAATGGTTAGTTATTAATTCTAACAACTCATGTATAGGCGGGATAAAACCTGCCGCTAGGAATATTTTTGAATTGCTTCTGGTTGGAATTGATGGTTGTCGTCTAGACTCCAGCTTCTAGCATCGGCAGATCTACCATTTTCTACGGAAATAATCACATACGAATATTCCTGCCAAGCATATAAGCGGTCAAATTCTGAGGGAATATTCGGGTAATCGGGATGAGAGTGGTAAATTCCAATGATATTAAAGTGGCGATCGCGTGCTTTTCTTTGCGCTTGCAACATCACAGATGGTGCGAGCGCATACCGACGCCTTTTACTATATAAAGATGGGTCATGGTTCGTCTCGACATCACCTGGAAAATCTGTTGCTGTTTCCGCACTCCACGCATTGTCTGTTGGCATCACTTCTACCACAGTTTTGATCTCAATAGCCAGATAACCAAACATTATACCGCAGCACTCCTCTGGGTAAGTGCTTTCAGCGTGGGCGCAGATTATTTGTAAGTGTTCTTGACTGAGTTTAATCATTACTGCTAAATAAGCATTCAGCACTCTTGAGCGGTTAGATCTGCGGCTGGGAATTCAGTATGCAATTTTATTTGTTTAACAGCTTATCAGATAATAAGAAGTACTCTACCAGTATCAATATCATAACGAGCACCAACAATTTTTAGTTTACCGTCTTGAACCCGTTTAGCCAAAATCGATGAGCGTTCCAGCAATTTTTCAACCTGGTATTGAATGTTGGCTTTGACCATATTCTCCCAAGTATCACCATCTCTTGATATTATCCTTTCCATAGCTGGTTTTATCCTCTCGACAATCAAACCAATTCTGCCTGGAAGTGGCTTGTCGTCAAGTGCCTCCGCAACTGCACCGCATTTTCTATGACCTAAAACTACAATCAGGGGACAACCCAATATCGAGGCAGAGTATTCTAAGCTACCTATTGCCGTGTCACTAGCCACATTACCAGCAACTCGCACAACGAATAAATCTCCAAGTCCCCGATCAAAAACGATTTCCGCAGGAACTCTTGAATCCGCACACCCTAATATTGAAGCAAAAGGATGCTGACCTAGAGCAACTATTCGCATTCGTTCCAGCGATTGATCGGGATATTTACGCGTTTGCTCTACAAATCTTTGATTGCCATCCAATAATAGTTTTAAAGCTTCATTAGGACTAATTGGATTGGGATCTACTGGATGAACATCAGCAAAACTAGCCGGTTGGGCGCTCAATTGACTCGCAACCGCAGCAGTAGTAGTAATCGTTAAACCTTTAATTCCGAGCAACTTCCAGAAATCACGACGCCCGATAAATCCATTGATTCGACTCATCTGAAAAAGTCTCCGTAAATAGTGGAAACCGTGTGTTTTCAAACCACGGAGGAAACATGAACGCTCGTTTTCACTCCCTTCACGATTAGCCCGGTTGAGTGTTGCAATAACTGAACTTTGTTCCAAGAGAACTGTCTAATGCGCCCCCAGTCAGCGTCAGAGACTGCTACCTGTTTTTCAGTGTCGCCACTCACCCAACCCCTAATACTGTTTCACTTTAAAATTGATACAAATAGGTAAGCAGGGGAGCAGGGAGCGGGGAGCAGGGGGGAAGAATTAGAAACCCGTTATTTGTATCAGGAATGAGCGTGAAATGGTATAACTGTTCTTGTTCCCGATCTGCGCTTCTACATAGTCGTCCTTTCTGAAGCCATGACGAGTCACTGTGCCGCCATATTTACGCCTGACACTACCCGAAGCTGGAGTCATGAAATGCACGGCTGATAGGTAGGCGAAAAATGACGGTAAGGGTTGCAGGCGTTACAGACACCTCGTCAGCCCATTGTGTTACGGTCAATGATGCCGTAATTAAATGTCCTCTTATGGAATGCCATCGGCACAAGCGCTCATCGGGCTGCCAACAACGAATTTGTTGTTAGAAAGATATCATACTGAAGAGGGATGCAAAAGTTAGCTAGTGTATCATTTTAGAATGATTTAATGTTCATTTTTGTTGTAATTGCTCTCCTACCCAAAGACGAAAAGCCTTGAGCGTTGAATTTCTACGCCGTTTTACGATATTGACGAATCTGAGCGATCTCGCCCCATTTAAATTATAAAAAGTCAAAACTCTTAATGCGCTCGACTTACGCCTAAATACAATTCTGCAACCTTAGGATCGTTCAACAATTCCGAACCAGTGCCTGAGATTGCATCACGTCCAGACTCCAGTACGTAACCTCGATGCGCCATTTCCAATGCCTTGCGGGCATTTTGCTCTACAAGTACAATTGCCGTACCACCGGAGTTAATTTGTTGAATCTGCTCAAAGACTTGAGTGACGAGGATGGGAGATAAGGCAGCTGAAGGTTCATCTAAAAGCAGTAAGTTAGGTTCTAACATTAAAGCTTTACCCATCGCCAACATTTGGCGTTCACCACCAGAGAGAGTCCCAGCGCGTTGGTGACGGCGATCAGCAAGCCGGGGAAACATGCTAAATATTTTATCTTTTAATGGTTTTAAAGAAACACTGAGTATAAAAGCACCCATCTCAAGGTTTTCGTCTACACTTAGAGAGGGAAAGACATTAGCGATTTGTGGTATATAACACATTCCTCGCTGAACGATTTGATTCGACTTTAGCCCAACAATATTCTCGCCGTTAAAGGTAATTGTGCCTGTATGGGGAGTCAAAAGCCCAAAAATGGTTTTTGCCAAGGTAGATTTACCAGCACCATTAGGACCAATGACTGTCACTAATTCTCCGTGTTCTACATGAAAATTCAAACCTTGCAAGATATCCACATCTTTGATATATCCAGCACGGACATCTTTAACTTCTAGTAAATAATTAGTCATTTGTTAGGAGTTTAGCAGCGCGGAGTTAAGAGTTATAGAGAGGCGAAATTTCGCCTCTGTACAGTTGTTCGTTGTTAGTAATGAGTAAAACAACCAAAAACTGTACGGGCGGATTTGACAAGATTGTTGGTTTTAACTAACAAATTATGAGCTTCAACCCGCCCCTACCAGTAATTAACAATTATGGCGTTTTTTGTAAATCAGGTCGTTCTTCTGGGGCAATTGCCCCTTCTACTGGGCAAACTTGGATACATATGCCACAGTCAATGCAAGTGGCAAAGTCAATCCAGTACCAATCAGTTCCTTTAACGTTTTTGCCCGGACCTGGATGAATGCAGGCTACCGGACAGGCGTCTACGCAATCAGCAATACCTTCACAGACATTAGTCACAATTGTGTGTGGCATGGTTCCCCTCTATTTAAAAACCGAGTTAGATGTAAATCCTTTCTCAGTTGCATCATTTTATATTAACGGCTCAATTATTGTTGAACCATCGGCTTTGATCCAAGCGATTTGGGTAATGCGGCGATCGCGTGCATATTGTCGGCAAGATTCAGCAGCCCGTTGTTCTAAATCCATTTCTACCCGTATTAAATTGTGAGAGTCTCGTAGTTTTGCGGCGTAGTTAAAAGCCTGGGTGTAAGCATTTTTACTTTCTGGTACGACCAACCAATTGCTAGCTGGGATAGCTTGCGGTAACTGCTCAAGGGACAACAGAACTTGGTATAAATCTTCTATAGAGAGTGCAAAACCTATTCCGGGAATGTTTTCTTTTTGAGGATGATATAGTCCTAAAAGCTGATCGTAGCGACCACCGCGACCTAATACCCTTGCTTGAACATCTGCATCGCTCACAACTTCAAACACTATGCCAGTGTAGTAGTCTATAGTTTGGATTAAGCTAAGATCGAGGATAATTTCCATCCCCCACAAAGATTTAGTCCCTAGCTCTGAAGTTCTAGAAGCTACTGAAATCTGTAGTAATTCTACTAATGACTTAAGGTTTTCCACCGCCTCTTGCACAGATGGATCTAAACCCAAACTGCTAACTTTTTGCAATACATTAATTGGGTTGCCGCGCAGATCTAGCATAACTCTGGCGCGTTCAGTAAGTTCATCACTCAGTGGTAAAGAATCTATGGTAACGCGATCTAAGTTAGCGATCGCACTCCGGACTCGATCTTGTAAGTGAGAGGGAAAAGCCTTAAGGAGCGATCGCGTAATTCCCGCCTCTCCTAAAATTAAATACCAACGTTTCAACGAGAATGCTTGCAAACAATCTGCCAGCAATAGTAGAACTTCTGCATCTGCAAGCAATCCGCCACTACCTAATAATTCTACCCCTGCTTGATAAAATTCCTGCTGACGATTTTGCTTGGACTCCCCTATTCTTTGGAAAACATTAGCATTGTAGTATAAGCGTTGTGGATGACGTAGATCTGCCATGCGCGTGACACTGGCACGCGCAATAGAGGCTGTTAATTCCGGACGCAGTCCCAATTCTTGATCTTCAACATTTTGCAGTTGAATCACCGTAGAGCGCTGAATTGCTCCCCCCGCCATCAGCGTATCCAAGCGCTCCAATGTTGAAGTAATAATCCTGTGATACCCCCAACGGTGAAAAACCTGCTCCAGCCTATCTTCAATCCAGCGTTTTTGAGCCACATCTAAGGGTAATAAATCCCTAGCTCCTGCTGCTGGCTGATACACCATATAAACCTCCACTCTTCGGTTTGTCTCGCTAACCAAAGGTTACCTCTTTAAGGTATGTATTTGAAACTTCCCGTCCCTTTATGGATGGGGAAACTCTTACTCTGTTACTGCCGCATCTCCGCGCATACCCGACACTAAGCGAGCGAAACGAAGTTTCATTGACCCCTATTTTTTTCTCCCACCGAACAAACCGCCAAACAAACCGCTACCACCAGATTTATCTGACTGCTTAACGTTAGTATTAGACGTTGCTGTTTGGTTTGTAGTACCGGGGTTTTCTCCTGTAATCTGTGTAATCCTGCGTTTTCCCTCCAATGCTGTTTGATCTGTAGGATCTAGTTGCAAGGCGCGATCAAAATGAACTTTTGCAGTTGTGGTGAGATTTTGCTTTAAATAGACTGCCCCGATCAAGCTGTGGCAACGACTATTATTTGGCTCTAGCTTTAAGGCATATTGTAACTCTACCTTAGCTTGCCCCAGTTGATTGTTTGCCATCAATCCTTGAGCGCGACGGATATACAGATCTGCAACCGAGTCTTCTTTTGGTGGTGTTTGGGTATCTGGTTTTGTTGGTATAGAGTGATTTTTGAGTTGAGCGAGTGGTGACGGCGGTGCAAATGATTTGCTAGCAGTACGCATTAAATAAACTAAATTTAACTCGCTCAAAAGAGCAATGACCTCTCGCACTTGTGGTAAAGAATCATATTGAGTGGGCGCGATTTTAGCGATCCCTGTTTTATAGATTTGCTCTACATTTGACGCACCTGCAAGCTGCTTTCCCAGATCACTGCTTATTTCTACAGAAGCAGATTCTTGTACTAAGCGCTTGCTCATCTCTGACAAAACTATAATGTATTCAGCGCGATTTTTTTCTTGAGAGAGTTTCTCATAAGCTGGGTTCACTAGCTTTGATAGTAATTCGCTCTTTTGTTGTTTTTCAGTGACGCTTGCAGCTACACTGCTATCAGGATGCAGAAATCGAGCAATTTTGAGATAACGTTTACGGATATCCTTCACATCCGCATCCACCGGAACACCCAAAATTGCGTGATGGTCTACAAAATCATACTTAAACAGTCCACGGTCTATTTTGACAGGCATAAAGCAGTGCTGTACCAACGGAGCAGTTAGATTTAGTCTCCAGTGTACTTTGCTCATCCGTCATTTGTAAGTAGGGGCAGGTTTAATCGATTGATTTGATCGTGCCCGTAAGTTATCAGACAAACCTGCCCGTACTTATGGGGTTTAATCGATTGATTTGATCGTGCCCGTAAGTTATCAGACAAACCTGCCCGTACTTATAGGTAAAAAACAAAACTACTGCTCAGGCAAAGAGTGGGAAGTAGGGAAGAATTAAAAATTAAAAATTTGACATGAGTGTATTTTTAATTTTTAATTGAATTCCCCACTCCTGCAATGAGTTCATGACTCAAGCTGTCGTGAATGCGACTATTGGTAGCGAGAATCCTACCTGACTCAATTTTTAAAGGACTACGATCGTAGGCGGTGACTTTACCCCCAGCTTCTTGCAATAAAATTATCCCAGCCGCAATATCCCAAGGAGCAAGTCCTCGTTCCCAGTAGCCATCGACACGTCCACAAGCAACGTAAGCCAAATCCAATGATGCCGAACCGCTACGCCTTACTCCTTGAGTCAGATGAGTCAGGTGACAAAATTCTGCATAGTTGTTATCAGACGTTTCTCGGCGATCGTAACCAAATCCCGTAACCAACAAGCTTTTACTCAAATCCGAAGTTTCCGAAACTGCGATCGCGTTTCGATTGCGTGTTGCTCCCAATCCTTGGGCTGCACGGAATAACTCATTATGGAATGGATCGTAAATCACGCCAACTTGTGGGACACCATTTACCAATAGTCCAATGGAAACTGTAAAAAAGGGGTATTGATGAGCGTAATTCGTTGTGCCGTCTAAAGGATCAATTGCCCAAAGGTATTCACTTTGTTGATCTCCCAGTTTCCCTGACTCTTCAGCAAGGATAGAGTGATGGGGAAAGTGCCGACGCAAAACTTCTAAAATAACCTTTTCCGATGCTTTATCGGCAACGGTTACTAAGTCTCCTGGACGTCCTTTTTCGTTGATTGCGTCTTCTAAGTGACCAAAATAAGCTTGCAGCACTGCACCTGCAGCCAACGCCGCTTCTGTAGCGATATCTAAAAAAATTTGCATTTGCTGATTGTTAGTTGTTGATTGTTGATTGTTGATTGTTAGTTGTAAAAACTACTAATAACCAACAACTAGCGTAACCGTTCAGGCGGGTATAGATTAAACCACTACCCACTAATACCGTTTCACTTTAAAGTTGATACATTTAGGCAAGCAGTTCTTGAGCAGAGGGAGCAGGGGATGCAGTTCTTGAGCGAATAGTATCAAGATTTTCGTGAAATAGTATAACAACTCTCTGTTAACGATTCTGGCGTCGAAACTCAGCAGGAGTAAGACGCATGGGTTGATCTGGATTCCAAATTCCTAATCCCACGAGTCTAGCCCATTGTTGGGCACGTTCCAAACGCTGGTCGTATTTGTGGTTGGGCGATCGCATGACAAACAGCGCATATCCATCTTTCACCAACTGCTCATTCAACAACACTTTATCTTTCCAAACATAAGTCAAAGTCCGCCCAAATTTGTCTTTTTCTTCAAGATCGAACTCTAACATCACTCTTTGTCCCCCGATTAGCTCCTCTAGGCGAAGTTTTGCGTCATCTCCCCAAGGACGCTGCTGTAGATCTGGTGCATCAATAGCAAGCAATCGCACTTGAGAAACCAACGTTGTTTGTTCAGGCATTCCCAGCACTTCCAACGCTTGCCCACTAACAACCTGTGCTACTTTTACCTGCACCTGTCTACTTTCATTCAACGGCTTTTGAGGTTGACAAGCCACGAGTAGTAATACACACAATAAAATGAGGATTTTGGTCATTGGTCAAAAGCTCCGATGGTTGACTTGATAGAGTTAGTGGTTACTCAAACAACCAACCTCTCTTTATCAATCTTCATCCAACGGCAAACCACTCCGAACTTTCCCCTTCGCAAAATAACGTCCGAATTGAAGTTCATAAACTTCGTCTTCGTCTTGTGTCTCTACGACTAAATTAGAACGGGCATAACTGACACACAATAAAGCATAACCTTGTTTTTGTAAATCTTGTGAAAGTCCTACTGCCTCTGGTTGGTAAATTTCTCCTGACAGTACCTTAACAGCACAAGTCGTGCAAGCTCCATTTCTACAAGAAAAAGGCAGCTCCACCCCTTGTTTTTCCGCGCTATGTAGAATATAACGGTCATCAGGGACTTGTAAGGAGTATTCTCTGCCTGTGGCGTGATCGCGAACTTTCACAGTGTATGTAAGGGACATCTTGATTTTGGATTTCGGATTTTAGAAATATGATTGCATTTTATTGGATTCAATTGTATACTCGGAAATCGTGATGCCTGGATAGGTGGCCGAGTGGTTGAAGGCGCAGCACTGGAAATGCTGTTTGGGGCAACTCAACGAGGGTTCGAATCCCTCCCTCTCCGTTGATTAAGGGCGAACAGATGTTCGCCCCCATTTGATTATTGATGCGCTTAGAGATAATCACACTGGAAATAGGTGGATGAAGTTATCGCTAAGTATTCTCATCTAATTTTTAAGAAAGTTCAACCATTTATCAAAGATTCGGCTATGCTGCCCGAAGCCTTTCATGTAATACGACGAGTTCATTCCACCACCCACAATTCTTCTCCGTGAACTCCGTCATTAGCAGCGAAGTATAAATTACCATTGATGTTAGTGAGAGCGACAGGGTTGGAACCGTTAGGCCCGACATTGAGATCTTGAAGTACTGTACTCGTCTTAGTGCCGTCGCTTTTCCATAATTCCGTCCCGTGAACTCCGTCATCGGCAGTGAAGTACAATGTGCCATTTACATTGGTAAGATATTGAGGATTGAAATCGTTAGACCCAACGTTGATACCGTTGACTATTCCCGTACCTATATTTGTGCCGTCACTCTTCCACAATTGATGTCCAAGATCGCTGTCATCGCTTGTGAAGT
>CALMVQ010000051.1:31122-34716 GCA_937873135.1 uncultured Scytonema sp.
GTGCCGTCACTCTTCCACAATTGATGTCCAAGATCGCTGTCATCGCTTGTGAAGTAGAGAGTGCCGTTGATGTTCGTAAAATTATTCAGTGCTGAACTTTGAGACCCTGTGTTAATGTCTTTAATTAGCGTAGTGCCTGTTGTTGTGCCATCGCTTTCCCACAATTGTGCCCCGTTATTGTTGTTTGTGGTCGTGAAATATAGTCTACTGTTAACGTTAGTAATATACTCAGGGCTTGCAGACCCTTGGTCAAAGTTTTGAACCAGTGCCGTGGCTGCATCTGTGCCATCACTCTTCCACAATCCAGTCTGTTGAGTTCCGTCAGTAACACCGAAATATAGCGTACCGTTAAGGTTGGTAAGTCCGTAAGGGTTTGAACTGTCCGCACCTGGGTCGATGTCTTTAATTAACACTGTGCCTGCATTTGTACCGTCACTCTTCCACAATTCAGTACCATGTACGCTATCATAGGCAGTAAAGTAAAGTGTGCCGTTAATGTTGGTGAGTTCATTAGGGTTTGAACCGTTCGATCCTGGGTTGATGTCTTTAACTAACACTGTGCCTGCATTTGTACCGTTACTCTTCCACAATTCACGACCATGTATCCCGTCATCCGCAGTGAAGTATGATGTGCCATTGATGTTGGTAAAGCTTGTAGAAGCTGACAAGCTGCTGCCAGAATCTGAGTTAATGTCTTTAACTAGTTTTGCAGTTGCGTAACCCAATCGTCCTTCTTTTTGACCGTAAAGAAGAAAGTGATTTAAGGCTTGAGAGTTAGTGAACTTTGCCTTCTGTAAGTCAGAGTTATGTGATAGATAGTAGCTAACATCGAAAGTAGCACTGGTTGCTCGCCCCTCTTTTAAACCGTACAGTTCAAAGTGATCTACTAGTTGTTTATTCGTCAGTTTGGCTGCTGCTAAGTCTGGATAATGGGACTTGTAGTAACTAACATCAAAGACACTTGAACTTTGGCGTCCTTCGTTTAAACCATGTAAGAGAAAGTGATTTACAAGTTCACTGTTGCTCAGTTTTGCTGATACCAAATCTGCATTATGAGTTTTGTAGTAGTTAATGCTAAATAATTGGGAAAACTCTCGGCCCTCTCGAACACCGTAAGTTTCTAGGTGCTGTAGAGCTTGAGAGTTGTTGAATTTCGCTAAATCACTATTGCCAGCTCGGTAGAAATTGAGATCAACTTCTTCAGAAAACTGGCGTCCCTCAGCTAAACCATAGGTTTGCAGGTGGTTCAGTGCTTGCTCACTATTGAACTTACTTAAGTCTGGGTTGACTGCCCGGTAGTAGTCCAAGTCAACGAATGGTGAAAAGTGACGATCCTCTTTGACACCGTAGTTTTCTAGATGCTCGAATAGCTGTTTATTGTTCAACCCAGCTAAATCACTATAGCTGGAGCGATAGAAGTTTAGATTGGCAAACGGTGAAAAGGCACGTCCTTCATTCAGACCATAAGCCTCAAAGTGGGAAAATAATTGTGCATCTGTAGTCAAACCAGCCGCTGCTAAGTCTTGATTTGCCGCGCGATAGAAATTGGCATCAAACAGATTTACGCTCATTTATCTTGTACGAAACTATTAAGGATTTCCGACCAAGTTAGCATATAAAAAATGCAATACCTAGTAAATATACGCATTTTTACAGTATCTTCAATTACTTAGATTTCTACTTAGAAAATAGTCTTTGGAACGGAAGCATTTAAACAATACATAAAAAAACATCAGTAAATACACTTAAAAGCATTCTTTTATCAAACCAAATTTTGAGTAAAGGATGAAAGCGATTACCTGCTCCATAGAGTTTAAACCAGGGAACACCACCAATTTATTTCAGCTGTACGGAGACACTACACGAATGTACTTCTGCTTTTTTTTGTAACAATATTTACCCAATTTCCGGATTTGACAAATTAGAACCGTAATTTTACTTAAAATATATAAAATACACAATGAAAATAATCAGTAGACGTGACTTTTTAACTCTTACAGCGATCGCGGGAAGTTCTATTGTGCTACCTATAGCACTTCAAAATCGGGGATACGCACAGAATGCGAAATCTCAGACATTTGAACCATTTACACTTCCCTTTCGCACACCGCCAGTGTTAAAACCTATACGCAGCGATAGAACAACTGATTATTATCAAATTACCATGCGTCCGGCTCGTGTAGAGTTTTTCACAGGGGTAAAGACAGCGATTTGGGGCTATAACGGCATGTTTCCTGGTCCCACGATCAAACAACGTAAAGATCGTCAATCAGTTGTACGAGTTATTAATAATCTTAGTAGATCTACGTCGGTTCACCTGCATGGGATGGCATCTCAACCTCAGTACGATGGCTACGCTGAAGATTTTATTTCTCCGGGATACTACAAGGATTACGTGTATCCCAACAATAGAGCCGCTAATTTCTGGTATCACGATCACACGATGCATCAGAGTGCCCAAAATGTGTACATGGGGCTAGCGGGAATGTATATTGTCCAAGATGATGCAGAACTCAGTCTGCCGCTCCCTAAGGATGCTTATGATATTCCTCTCATTATTCATGACAAGCAATTCGCGTCTGATGGTTCGCTAATTTTTAATGACCAAGGTCAGATCACTTTAATGGGGGATGTGATTACAGTTAATGGCGTACCTTGGCCTCGCATGGAGGTAGCTAACCGCAAGTACCGCTTCCGGGTATTAAACGCATCTATTTCTCGTTCTTACAGACTTGCTCTGAGTACAGGTAATGACTTAATTGTGATCGGTACTGATTCTGGGTTAATGTCTGCACCTGTAACGACTCAAGATATGCGTATTGGGACGGCAGAGCGCTATGATTTAATTATCGATTTTTCTCAATATCCCATCGGAACGCAGGTTGTACTGCAAAATCTCCAACTCCCTAATAATGATAATTTCGAGAACACAGATAAGATCCTGCGCTTTGATGTGGTGCGTACTGAAAGTGATAACAGTTCTATTCCCAGCACACTAAGTGATATTCAACCTATCCCAGAATCTTCAGCTGTGCGAACCCGTAACTTTTTATTTGATCGCCAGAATGGATTGTGGGTGATTAACGGCAACGGGTGGAGCCGAGACAGAATTGATGCCAATCCACAATTTGAAGACGTGGAGATTTGGAGTCTAGAGCATGACTCAAGTAACTCGTTTCATCTCATTCACCTTCACCTTATTGATTGCCAAATACTTGACCGTAATGGACAGCCACCTTTTCCCTATGAACGTGGTTTTAAAGATGTCTTCTACGTTGGTGAAAACGAAACAGTACGTGTAATTGGAAGGTTTAGACCCAACGCGGGTAAATATATGTTCCACTGCCATAATATTGTTCACGAAGACCACGACATGATGAGTCAGTTTCAAGTGGGGCAAGGTGGAATAGACCCCCTGTCAGCACCACCAAGACGACTTCCAGCACCACCTCTTTAGTCACCAGAGCATTGCTACTCCCTTCCCGGTACAAGATTACCTATCTTCTTAATCTTCTTTCTTGGCGCTCTTGGCAATGGACATAAGTACTTACACAAAAATATTTATACATTTCGTGAAATAATTGTCCTAGGAAA
>CALMVQ010000052.1 GCA_937873135.1 uncultured Scytonema sp.
CATCGCTGATTTCTAAGAGAAATACAGTGTGGGACTTCTGCTCGATATAGTTAAAATTTCTCAATGTTATTGAACGGACTTTAATATTAAAGGGACTTGATGTATTTAATCGCTCACTTCCACCAGATGCTACCTTGTAATCACGTACATCTCGTAAACCGATTAACCCTACCGACGACGGAAAATTTTTAGGACGGTTGGGGTAGCCATCACGTAACTGTCGTAGAACCGAAATTAATGCTTCATCTTGAAGAGAGTCAATCTCATCTATAAGTAATACCAATGGTCGTGCAGAAGCTTGAGCCCAAGCCTGTAAACTAGCTTGAATTCTCTGTCCTGGTTCCTCATAAACCCAAGTCGGAGGTTGCAAATCTTGGGGTAAGCGTACTGCAATCATATTACGCCAAGAGCCGAGAATTGCCAATTCTGCGGCACCTAAATCGTGACGAAAGGGGCTCCCCACTTCTGCCCATACCACGACTGCCGCATAGTGTCCACTACTCGTTAGTTCTTCAGCTAGCGCAAGCATTGCAGTGGTTTTACCCGTTTGGCGAGGTGCATGAATCACAAAATAGCTACGTTGTTCAATTAGTAGATCTAAATCAGGCAATCGACCGGTTGGCGACAGCATGTAATGAATATCGGCTTGGCAAGGACCTGCGGTATTAAACCAACGAGACATGCTATACTAAGATATGCGCGAGTTTGATACTGTAAATCTATCTCATAAGTCAGCAACCGAAGCCTTGGTCTTCATGACTTAGCCTGTGTGAAGTATGCCCCAGTCAGCATTCCGCCCGTCACATCAATATCGGTTCCAAAAATCGATGATGCCTCTTCTGAGGCAATAAACATGACAGCGTTTGCCATTTCCTCAACGGTATTAACTCGTCGAGGTAAATTGGGCACAGTCGGTAATGGTTGATCTGGAGAAAATCCCTGAGCAAGGTATGCCCGTCGGCGCATGGGCGTATCCACACCACCAGGTGAAATCGAATTAATCCGAATGCCTTTCGGTCCGAACTCTAAAGCAGCACATTGAGTGACGCCAACAATCGCGTGTTTGCTGGCACTGTAGGGTGAAATATTCGCAAAGCCGACATGTCCAGACACAGAGCCAGTGTTAATAATAACACCTCTTGTCCCGTAAGTGCCCTGCGGTTGATTCCGCAATAGATAGGGAAGCTCATATTTCATTGAGAGAAACACTCCCGTGGCATTTGTCGTTAAGAGATCCTGCCAATCAGCAAGCGGCTGATCGACTACCGTTGCATTTTTAGACGTAGCAATTCCGGCGTTGTTAAAAGCGATGTCAATTCGTCCGTACTGGCTTACACACCGATCAACAAACGCTTTGACTTCTTCTTCGTGTCGAACTTCAGCCCGCATATATGTTGCTTCACCACCAAATTGTTTGATCCTGGCTGCAACTTGTTGACCCAAATTTTCCCGTCGCCCACAGAAGTAAACTCGTGCCCCTTGTTGGGCAAAGGCGTAGGCGGTTCCCTCACCGATTCCAGATGTTGCTCCTGTAATGAGTACAACTTTGCCTGCAAACTTCCCTTGGGGGTTAGCTGCACTTGGTTGCGAAGCAACTGTATTTGCTTGAATACGTTCAGATCCCATAGCAACCGTTACGCCTGCTAGTCCGATGCCGCCTAAAAGCATTTTTCGTCGTGATAGCCCTTTGAGGATGCTTTGACTTACCTGTTGAATTCTCGAAAAAGTTTGCCTTTGCCATTGGTCAGACATGATTTTCCTCTTGTATTAATCTAATTCAAATTTTCTTAAAGAAACTAATGAATGAGGAGAAAGTGCGATAATTTCCACCACTAAACCGTCTTCGCATTGGCAGCAAGCGTTTTCTTAAAGTGAGCCGTAATGGCTTGCACTGCGTCGCTCACTTCTTTTTCGCGGTCGTAAAAGTTCAAGTGCTGACCTGTTGTCCAGTATATTTCTTTGGGTGCTTTAACCAAACCCTAAAAACGTCGTGCATTGTCGGGCAAAGCGGATTTATCCGAATGAACCATCAAAAATGGCTGTGTGATTTTTGGCGCAACTGAGTTAATTGAATCTAGATTCAACCAATTAACCCACGACATTGTAGCAAACTGGTTTTTCCATGCCGGAATCACACCGCGTTGGGTGCTGGTGTAGTAATCTCCCGAACCCGAAGTATCCTTTACGTACATCGCTGCCTGGGGGTTAGTCTTACTAGCCGCCGGAACATAATCAACCGTTTTGCTTTGCTTGTATTTTGCTAAAGCCGCTTGTCCAGCTTGCATCTTTTGTGAGAACTGCTTGGGTGAGACTCCCACAACACGCTTGAATGCTTTTGTAAAGTGAGCGTGGTCGTAAAAGCCTACTTGTGAAGCGATTTCTGATAGACTGAATCGCTCTCGAAACGTCATGAGTTGCTTTGCTCGCTCAATGCGAAGTTGTAGCACATACTGATGCGGCGATTGTCCGAGGGTGCTTTTGACTAAACGAGCAAAGTGATAGGGACTCAAATTCAGATAGTTCGTTAAATCGATTAAACTTAGATCCTCTGACAGGTACTCATGTGTAAATTCAATCAACTGACGGAGTTGTAAACCTGAGAGCTTACCATGTGATCGAGGTAGCCATCGCGATCGCACGCTGTATTTTTCCAGTAGGTAAAGCGAGAACGCAAGTGCTATAGACTCGCCGTAAAGTGCTCCACGATAACGTGTTAGAGTCGATGTCCATATTGCTACGGAGCACCTCTCCTTCAGAACCGGACGTGCGGCTTTCACCGCATCACGGCTCCTAGCAACCTACGGGTAACTGGGTAATACCCAAAATCCCATTCGTAATCCGTTTTCAGGAATTGACCTCCATTAATCACCGTCTTTAGTTGTCTGAACATTTGGAGTTTTGCAGTCCCCTTTAAGCTGGGCAGTTACAGCTTCAGTTCATCCGACTTGTTCGCATGACCAACGTTTTCGCTATTATTATCGGTCTACGTTTCGTCTAATCCTTTCTTTAGCCTTTATCGGGGTTTGGGAGCTTAAGTAAGTCGGCGTCAATACGTCCCGCGAACATTCCCTATGTTATTATCTAGTCACTGGGGCTAGATGCAGTCGTTTGTCTACGCATGGTCTAAATCCATTCTGAGACTTCTCGGTTGCCGGGGGCAGTTTCCGCCCCCATCCTACCCGTCATTTTCCGCTAAAAGCTTAATCACTGCTTTCCACATAAGTTGTCAACAGAGATGAAGTCGATGACGTTTTTCCTCGTTCCGTTCCTCAGATTGTTTTGATACCGTAGGTGTCTCCAATTCGTCTACCACCAACCCTGCATGTTATGCAGCTATTGTTTAGATATGCTGCGGGTTTATAGGTGGTGAAGTCGAGATATTAATCAGATTCTCGCTTACTGGTAAGGCGCTTTTTTTTAGGAGCTTCACTTTACGTTCACCTTAGTATCCCCCCTGTCTTCGGCAGTGTGCCTAATCTGATTCGGCTCTGATTCCGCCCTGCTTCCAGCTTCACAAGGCGTGATTAACCTCGGTGTGGACAGATAGGGAGTCACTTTTAACCTTAAAGGGGAGGACTTGCACCTCCATCCAAGGAACAGTTATGGAACTTTCTAGGGTGTTACCCTAGCGTTCTCACGCCCTGCTTATGTATTGGGCTACGAACGAGTCGCACCTAAACTCCAATTCAGCATGAAACTGTTTGGTAAAGTTCGCGATCGCTGGATCGTGCGTTCCTCGTTGCTCTTGAAAAGCAATTGTTTCAGGCAAATTCGTGTCTGGAACTATTTGCCGAACAAAGAACGGATTGATCGCGATTGCCAAAAATTGAAACGGATTGCTCCATCGCGGAGTATTTCTTTCACCATGCGTGAGTAGGCAAAAATCTCCAGGCTTCAGCAGCGTTTGTCTCCAGCGCTCGCCGACTTTCCATTCAAAAGCTGTTGGGTTGCCGACTTGGACTAACAAGCGATGTCCATCGACATAGTGTTCGGGAAGTTCTTGAGGTGAAATATGATGTAACTCAACCGAGATGCCGCGCCAGTTAAGATCTTGACTCGACAGGAGCACGGTTCCGCCAGACGCAGCGGAAAAGCGTTCTCCAGTCGTGCTATCAATCAGTTCAATCTGGCTGCTGAGCATGGAGAAGGCATGCAAACTGAGATTGAGATTAAGGGAATGGTGAAGGGGAGATGGGGAAAATTTTTAACTCCTGACTCCTGAGCGTAACAATCTAAACAAAAAAATTGTAATTAATGTCTCTAAAAGGCAAGAGCTGTAACAAGCTCTACTAAATTGTGTTTGTAAATCCGTTACCTTAATTGCAGCCATAAGTGTACTTCAGGCTACATAAAAATGCGGCTAGAGCAGTTGCAAGCCTTTCTGGCGATCGCGGAAACTGGCAGCTTTCAACAAGCAGCGCGAAGAGGCGGTGTCACCCAATCGACTATTAGTCGCCAAATTCAGGCACTGGAAGCAGATTTGGGGTTGGAACTGTTTCATAGAACAAGTCAGGCAAAGCTGACACTAGCAGGTGAACGCCTGCTACCCCGTGTCCGAAAAATTTGCCTTGAGTGGCAAACTGCGACAGAAGAAATCGCAGATTTATTGGCTGGAAAGCAGCCAGAACTTTGTATTGCGGCAATTCACTCGCTGTGTGCCTATTACCTACCACCAGTGTTACAAAAATTTTGTCATGATTATCCAGACGTACAATTGCGGGTGACATCACTGGGAAGCGATCGCGCCTTAAAAGTTCTCAAAGATGGACTGGTAGATTTGGCCATTGTCATGCAAAATCGACTTTTAACTGCTAATAAAGAAATGGTAATAAAAGTACTATACGATGAACCTATCGAAGTTTTAACAGCAGCTAATCACCCACTAGCGCAATACGAAAGCGTCCCTTGGTCAGAGTTAATTCGTTATCCGCAAGTCGTGTTTAAGGATGGCTATGGGATGCAACGCTTGGTTCAGGATAGGTTCGAGCGTTTAGAAGCAACATTACTGGCGGCTTTAGAGGTAAACACCCTCGATGCCTTTCGGGGAGTCGTACGCCAAGGAGAACTGGTGGCTTTGCTCCCTTACTCAGCATTAGTTGAAGCACGCAGTGACGCAACTCTAGCAGTTCGTCCCCTAGCGAGCAATGATGATTTTCTGCCTGACAGTTCTAGTTTGACTCGTTCTGTGGTTATGGTAACGACTCAAGATCGCCTTCAAATTCCCCCAATCAAGCACTTTTGGCAACTCGTACAGGATGTAAGCGGGGAGTGGGGAGTCACTCGTGAGTAGGGGCGGGTTTAATTCACGCTCACATCGAACGCTCCTCCGTTTGATGTTCCCAAACCCGCCCTCAGGGTTTAATTCACGCTCACATCGAACGCTCCTCCGTTTGATGTTCCCAAACCCGCCCTCAGGGTTTAATTCACGCTCACATCGAACGCTCCTCCGTTTGATGTTTCCAAACCCGCCCTCAGGGTTTAATTCACGCTCACATCAAACGCTCCTCCGTTTGATGTTTCCAAACCCGCCCTTACAGAAATGAAAAGTCAGAAGTGGTTCAGTGTTAGGGACTTCTGTGAAAATAAAAGATCCCAACCATAGATTGAGCAATCGTATCATTCTTAAGAGTGAGGTTACCCCGCCCCTACAATTTGGGACAATTTATTTCTTGGTGTTCCCTTAATAACCAGCAACTAATAGCTAACAACTAACAACCAACATTTTAATATGAGTACTATATTTAGAGAACTGTTGAAAAAAGTCGGTAGCGGTAACCACACAGGGGAAAATTTAACTCGTGTTGAAGCAGCAACAGCAACTAAGATAATGCTGTTGGGTGAAGCCACACCAGCCCAGATTGGGGCGTTTCTGATTGCTCACCGCATTAAACGTCCTACTGGAGTTGAGTTAGCAGGCATGTTAGATGCCTATGATGAACTAGGTCCAAAATTACAACCGCTCGCTACTAGGGAACTAGTTATCGTCTTAGGTATACCTTATGATGGTAGAACTCGTACTGCGCCTATAAGCCCCTTAACAGCTTTGCTACTCGCTACAGTTGGGCAACCAGTGGTAATGCACGGTGGCGATCGCCTGCCTACGAAATATGGACTCCCTCTGGTAGATATTTGGCAAGGGTTAGGGGTGGATTGGACTGGACTATCTTTGGAAAAAACCCAGCAGGTATTTGAGAAAACAGGAATCGGCTTTGTTTATACGCCACGACATTTTCCTGCCACTCAAAGTATTTGGGAATACCGCGATCAATTGGGTAAGCGTCCACCCTTTGCCACAATGGAACTTATTTGGTGTCCTTATGCTGGCGATGCTCATATAATTTCTGGGTTTGTCCATCCTCCCACGGAGAGTATGTTCCTTGAAGCCCTAGCACTTCGAGGAGTCACAAAATTTACAAGTGTGAAGGGTTTGGAAGGAGGTGGCGATCTACCAAGAGATCGCACTGCTATTATTGGCTTGGGAGGAGTTACAGATCCCTTAGAACGCTTGCATTTAGCACCGCGTGATTACGGTTTTACGACAACGAATGTACCTCTTAATACTACTGAAGAATTACTTACCGATTTGCAATTGGTGTTGCAAGGCAAATCTGGGGAACTGATGCAAACAGCTTTATGGAATGGTGGGTTTTACTTGTGGCGCTGTGGAGTTTGTTCGGATGTGCGCTCAGGCATTGCTAAGGCAGAAGAAATATTAACCAGTGGTGCTGTAGCCAAAAAACTTCAGGAACTTACTCAGGCAATAAATTTATCTACGAAAACAGCTAGGAATTTGGTGGATAGTTATCTAATCGCATCTCAATGCTCAAAATTAGGATAATTTGAAATTGGAACCTTGATGGAAATTATTCCCTAATTTTTGGGGTTCTTCCAGTAATTTGACGCTCGCCAAATGATTTTTAAGGAAGTTTTCGTTTACCTCCATTTTTAGGGTTGCGAATACAGAGTTTGACAAAAGCTCTTCCAGTACAAGATGAGAATTTATTGTACAACGGATAAAATTAACCCTTCATGGGCTAGTATAGCTTTAGGAAAGACCGATTTAACTTCGATTTGCATTTGGTCAAGAAAATCATCATGCTCATCTGGCTTGTGATAAGAGATGACGAGCTGTCTAACGGCGTTAGTATATGCGAAATCCACAGCAGTTTGCCAATGGAGATTAGAATCGTGATGGTTCTGCCGTGTTAACGGAGTGTAGGTGGTATTAGCAATCAGCAAATCGACGCCCTTTGTTAACTGTGCAATGCCTTCTCTATCTGATTCATCAGCATTTTTGTGTAAATCAGTGACATAGGCAATGCTATATTCTCGCCAGATGACTCTATACCCGATTGACTTTTGAGGACGATTGATTAATGCGGTTGTGATTTTGACATCATCTAGTTTCACAACCATACCTGGAGTGAGATTGTGAAATTGCAATTCGGATTGCATGACTTGTAAAGGGTAGGGAAAGTGCGGCTGAAGCATCTGATCACAGAGAGATTGTTTGATCGAAGCTCCATTAGAAGCTGCTGTCCCATAAACGTGGAAGCAGTTTTCTGGTAGAAACGCGGGGGCAAAAAAGGGAAACCCTTGGATGCGATTTGATTGAGAGTTAGTAAAAAATAAATGAGCTTCTAAGGGACTTTGTAGTTCCAGCCAACTTTGTCCTAGTATGCGTAAGCCAGTACCTCCATCAAAAATTAAGCGTTTCCCATTGACTTGTATTTCTACACAGATCGTATTTCCGCCATAGCGGGTGGTGTTGCTTGTTGGTGTGGGGATCAAACCCCGGACACCCCAAAATCTCACCATAAACGCTTGGTGTTGATGTTGAGTTGGTTCTTCAGTTACATCACTCTTATGAGGGAAAGGCTGAAATTTTGACATGTTTTGTGAAATTAGGTCTTACTGAGCAGATCATCGTAGCGCCGCACTTCCAACAGTCGGTTGTTTTCGTCCACGATGACAACAGTGGGAGAGCAGGTTTTTAACTCTTCAAGAGTCAATTGCCCGTAAGCCATTATAATCAAGCGATCGCCTGTAATGCCTAGACGTGCCGCAGCCCCATTTAGCTCGATTGCTCCTGAGTTAGCTGGAGCCGGGATCGCATAGGTGATGAAGCGCTCGCCATTGGTTACGTTCACAATGTGTACCTGCTCGTAGGGTAAAATGCCAGCGTGATCTAACAATATCTGATCGATGCTGACACTACCCACGTAGTTGAGATTCGTCGCCGTGAGGGTACAGTTGTGAATTTTTGCCAAAAGGAGCGTGCGCTGCATTGGGGATCGATGCTCAATTATCAATTCTTAGTTTAAACAATAACTTACTTATTACTGTTTGCTAATGACTGATTGTTTTTCAGTATTTTCCACTGCATGCTTTAACGCACTGTTCTACCAAAGGCTGAACCTCATTGACATCCTTCCACCCTAGAATTTCCGTCACCTTTTTCTGTAAATTTTTATACGTCCGGAAAAACTCGGCTATCTCCTCTAATCGGTGTGGTGCAACGTCTTTAAGGGATTTTACAGTAGCATAGCGCGGGTCATTCTGGGGAACACAAAGAATTTTTTCATCGCGATCGCCCCCGTCAATCATCTCCAACATCCCAATAGGCCTTGCGGCGATCACACAGCCTGGAAAGGTTGGCTCGTCCATCATTACCATTCCATCTAGGGGATCGCCATCATCAGCCAGAGTATTGGGCACAAAGCCGTAGTCTAAAGGGTATTGTACTGAAGAATAAAGTACGCGGTCTAGAGCAAAAGCTTGCAGGTCCTTGTCATATTCGTATTTATTTTTGCTTCCACGGGTAATTTCGATGAGAACGTTGAGTATACCTGGTTTGGGCTGGGCTGGAATACGGGATAAGTCCACAATAAGTCTCCTAAGTTAACGGTAAAACTTGAAAAAGCTCCCGTGTAGAATTTTAGGCTAAGACGGACTCATCCCATAGTACTCAGTTCATCACAGTTAAATCCTCTTTTAAGAATAGAGAGGTACATATAAGTAATTTAAATCACTTACATCGCCACCAAATGCTTGAAGTAGTAATTTCTGTTCAACGACATCTACCTTTAGATAGTCATTTCTGATTTCTCTCCCTCTTATGTCCTATACAACCAAAAGCAAGCTGCAAGTTTTGTTCAATTTCCACTTGTCTGTAGGCTGTATAGAGGCTGCTGCTGGTTATTCTGCACGTTACTGTTCGAGTAGTGTGCTATAACAAACAGCGGTAGCGTCAGAGTTAACACAGCAATTATAGTTCCCACAATATCTGCCAACCTATGGGAATCTGTGTCGTTAGCGTTGGCAGATGGGGTATTTGAATTCATAATAAGGTGAAAGCTCATCACATTAGTGGTATTTCACTCTCTTGTAGAGAGCCTTCATAACATCTTAACTATTTTTTGAGCATAAACTATCTACCTATAAAGAATTTCAATCTTTTCTGAAAGTATTTATCAACTTTTTAGAGCTATCCGAAATCAATAAAATTAGCATAAAAGCGAGCAGTAATCAGCAGTCAACTTTGAGGTGAAGTGTATCAACTGAGCCTCTTAGTATATTGCCAAGAAATAAATGCCCGTGCCGTTCATTCTAGAACGAGAGCCGTAGTAGCTTGGGTTCTCCAATCCGTAATTCTATTTATTTTTATGGATCACTCTGACTAATTTATGCTGATATTCCACTGGGTGACGGTTAAATGCTTGAGGTATAGCTGATACATCATCTTCTATCTCATTCATCATTTTGTGGCTAATTTTGCTGAATTCTTGACTCTTTCCCGTAATAAATACGTCCAATATTAGCTAAGGGAATGGCATGAAAACTTATAATTTTATTGGAAATCATTTTGGAAACTGTAACGAGTTGTATTTTTTATACGACAACCGTCTCAAAATCTTTTAAAATCAATATTTTTTTATTATTTATAATTCAATACTATTGTTGTAAACCGAGTTATCACTGAATAACTATCAGTGTTTTCAAGTGTTTCTCAGTAGTTTTACTGGAAATTAAATGATATTTTGAGAATATCTGGGGAAATGCGAGTTTTTTGACCGCAAATATACCTTGTTTAGCACATCCTATCTACTTTTTGCTCATTTCTCCTTTTGAGAGATGATTTCATCTATTGGAACCACAATCTTTAGATGAACAGCGTATGCAGCAGAAAATCCTGCTTGCGGACAGAAGTTGCAAAGAGGAGCCAACACTTTTAGGAGTGTCTGCCGCGCTTTGGTGAAGAGCAACAATTTAGAATCCCCTGACTAAAAGTCGGGGGGATGTCAAAGACGAAAAAACCGCCACTAGATGAGGGCGGTTTGGTTAAGCAATCGGAGGGTACTTACAGCTTACTCTGGCAATTTTGGAATTTTTGTAGCAAAGTATGCATTTACTGTTAATGCCGCAAGTAAAGTAATCATTCAGCACCTACGCTATCAGCTATATGACTGTAAAAGATCGAGTTTTGTCTAAAAAATTCCTTTCATCGCTGATCGAGTAGCGGCACTTCGGGCGCTCATGCTTAGCTCAATAACCTTTACCATAGGCACTCATTGGTTCCTTAATCAACCTAATATAAAGATGTTTAAATGTAGACTTCATCACCCGAGGCATCCCAAAGTCAATAGGAATGAACTTATCTGGTAACTGCCAATCGTCGATTCGTAGTGAGTCGGGATGAACGTGAGGAAAGTGGATTGCTTCCAGCGTTGGACAAACTCCCAGTCTAAGAGCCGCAGCAACAGTGGGGACTTGTTCAGGTGGGACATTTAAGACGAATACCATTGCCCTATCTAAGGCAAATACATCTGAGGATGCCCCTAAAATACCCAACGGACGTGGTTCCCCGCCACTAGGACCGTTGCCTTCATGACCGATAATACCATCTAATATAGTTAAGTTAGGATGAATCGCCCTAGCAGTTTCAACCAACATCTCACCAAATCGGTTTGCGTCTTTCCCTGCTTCCATATGCCACCAAGCTTTCATCTTCCCAGGAACACAGCCAAACAAGTTTTTTACTCCTAAAGTGAGAACCAGTTGAGAATGGGATTTTACCTTGGGTAGATTAATGACGACATCTGCCTCCATTGCCTCTTTGCACAGCAGTAAGTGATTAAACTCTTCGCTGAGTGTTTGGTAACGCTTACCATTAAAGTCAATAATTGGAATTTTCAATTCTTCTAAAATGGGCAAGTAGCCATTTGCAACTGCGACTCCCTTGGCACTACCAAAAGCCGGACTATCTCCTAAAAACGGCTTTCCACCAGCCTCAATCACCATTTTGGCAACTGCATAAACTAGTTCCGAGCGGGTAGTACACTCTTTAGTAGGACGCGCTCCTGTGAGTAGATTGGGTTTGAGTAAGACACGATTTCCTCTAGTGACAAACGCTGCCATTCCCCCCAAAGGTTCTAATAGCGTTTCTAAAGATTCTTGAAGTGCCTTCTGTGCGTAGGAATTAGCACGAATTAAGCTGACGGATGGTTTTTGAGCCTGCATAAAAAGTTAATTGTTGATTGTTCTATTAACAATCAACAATTAACCTTTTAGCAATCCCCCATCAAGTCAGGGATACAATTGAACTCATTTGTTCCAGGTTCAGCACTTTGGCTAATTCTGCTTCACTCATAAACCCTCGCTCCAAGACAATCTGCCGCAGTGACTTGCCTGTTTCCAAAGATTCCTTTGCTACAGCAGCTGCATTCAAATAGCCAAT
Source organism: uncultured Scytonema sp. (assembly GCA_937873135.1). Classification (GTDB taxonomy): domain Bacteria; phylum Cyanobacteriota; class Cyanobacteriia; order Cyanobacteriales; family Nostocaceae; genus Rhizonema. The sequence goes on from CALMVQ010000052.1 coordinate 11,738, forward strand.
GTGAGGATTTAATGCCGTTACTAACGCAAGACTGCCTTCGGCATATGCCAAACAACGTTCTTGAACAGGGATAATTCCCTTGATGCAGCGTTCGGTAAGTACACTAATCGTATTACCCAGAATTTCAATACTGTGAATGAGGTTATAGGCTATGAGGGGCATCATTACATTCAATTCTAATTGTCCTGCTTGTGCAGCCAAGGCGATCGCACTATCGTAACCCATAACCTGAAAACACACCATTGATGTCATCTCTGCCATCACCGGGTTGTACTTCCCTGGCATAATTGAGGAACCTGGTTGAACAGGTGGGAGTTGAATTTCTTTGAAGCCAGTTTTTGGTCCTGAATCCATCAGTCGCAAGTCATGAGATACTTTAACGAGATCTTGAGCTAAATTGCGTAAAGCACCTGAAACATTGACAAACGGAGCCATACTCTGCATTGCTGCCATCAGGTGGGGTGCAGGTTCTAAGGGACAATGAATTAAATCTGAGATCGTTTCTACCACACGGGCACGATACTGGGGATGGGTGTTTAATCCTGTCCCGACTGCACTACCTCCCAAACCTAGTACCATTAAGTCAGAAGACGCAGTGTATATCCTGTTTTGGTGTTCTATGAGGATCTGCGCCCAAGCGCGAAAATTCTCACCCAATAGTACGGGTACAGCGTCTTGCATATGAGTTCTGCCAGATCTAACAACATCTTGGAATTCTGTTGCTTTTTCCTCTAATGCTGCTATTGCTTTTTCTAAAGCTGGATGGAGTGTCTTTAACAATGCCAATAAGCCACCAACCCGAATTGCTGTGGGAATGACATCATTGGTAGACTGTCCATAGTTAACGTGATCGTTGGGACTAATGCGCTTGTAATTGCCTTTTTCATCACCCAGAATTTCTAAAGCACGATTTGCTAGCACTTCGTTGACATTCATGTGGTGGGATGTGCCAGCACCCGCTTGATAAACATCGACGACAAACTGATCGCGGAACTTTCCCGCTAACACTTCATCCGCCGCTTGCACAATGGCATCGCTAATGTCTTGGGGAATACACCCCAGTTCACCATTAACGATTGCTGTCGCTTTTTTTATAAATACACAGGCATCTACGTAAGTAGCTAAAGGCTTAATGCCACTTACAGGGAAGTTTTCCATTGCCCGCAACGTTTGAATACCGTAGTAAGCGCTGCTAGGAATTTGGCGATCGCCCATCGAATCTTGTTCTGTTCTCACCTGGAAATCTGTTTGTGAAGTCATAGCGATTTTGGATTTGGGATTTTAGATGATGGAATTGGGGATACTTCTTTAAACCATTCAATTGATGCAATCCACAAGTAACCCAACAATCTGAAAATTTTGTCTAGGAAAAATGTAGTGGGCAGAGTGTCATGATAGGCAATTATACAGATTTGATCGAAATCCTAAATTCGGGCATCCAAAATTCCATGACTTTACCTAACTGGATTACTTTCTCCCGCCTTGTGGGACTGCCATTTCTGCTTTATGGTTTACATAACCCGACAACTCAAGCTAGGTGGGTATGTTTAGTCATTTTTCTTGTTGCCGCGCTGACTGATTGGTTGGACGGCTATTTAGCGCGGAAACTCAACCAAATTAGTGAATTAGGTAAATTTCTCGATCCGTTGGTAGATAAATTGCTTGTACTAGCACCGTTACTGGCTTTGATTGAACTGAGACAGGTTCCTGCGTGGGGAGTGTTTCTGATTTTAGCGCGAGAGTTAGCGATCACAGGTTGGCGAGTCAGTCAAACGAATATTACGGGTGCCAATATTTGGGGCAAACTCAAAACTGTCAGTCAGATATTCGCGATCGCACTTTTGATTGCACCATTACCTGGGTGGCAATTATTATCCCTGATTGCCTTTTGGATTTCTGTCGCTCTAACACTCCTAACTGGAGGTATCTACCTTTTGCCTCAAGAGAGTAGTATTCTTAACACAAAAGAAGTAAGTAAATGAGGATTATTCTCTCTCCAAAGTCATAGAAGAGCGTTAGGGAAGCATTTGAATGGGAGTACGTTTCTGTTATTTTGGCTTCACGACTAACACTGAACAAGGAGCTTCTGCCACCACTTCACTACTTACAGAACCTTGAACAATGCGGTTCATACCAGTTAACCCGCGACTGCCGATGACGATTAAATCAGCTTTGTGAATATTAGCAAGGCGAATAATTTCTTGAGGTGGATCGCCTGTTACCATTTCTAATTGACTTTTAACAGATAATTGGGCTTGGTAGTCTTGCAGTTGCTTTTCCACTTGCAAAGAAGATAATGCTGGCAACTCCGGGTTAGGGCGATCAGCAGGTAGATCGATTTGTGATGGCGTCAGAAGTACATGGCAAAGTATAACCGTGCTATCTTGGGTTAGTAACAATTGCTGCACAGTTTGTATAACTCTATCTGTAATTTCCGAATCGTCCAGAGCTACCAAGATAGTCTTTAGCACGTATGTTATGTCCTCAAGAGAATTTCTGAAATCAAAAATCAAGTATTGGTAATTAGTAATTGCGAATAGAGAAAAAGGACTTTGATTCTCACAATTCCTTAACAATTATCTTCCGCATTACCCATTACCTATTACCCATCACCCATCACCCACTTCTTTTTGAACTCGGAGTCTGACTGAATCGGCATGGGAAGGCAAGCCTTCAACTGTTGCTAGCACGTCAATTGCACCAGCCATTTTTTCCAGTGCAGTTTGCGAATATTGAATTATGCTGGAGTACTTCAAGAAAGTTTCGACTCCTAATCCTGATGCATAGCGAGCAGCACCAGAAGTCGGCAAGATATGATTTGGTCCTGCTAGATAGTCTCCTACAGCTTCAGGGGTAGAATAGCCTAAGAAAATAGCACCAGCATGGCGAATTTTTGGTAGTAGTTCCCAAGGATCTTCTACTTCCAACTCTAGATGTTCTGGGGCAAACTCATTTGAGAGTTCTGCTGCTGCTTCCAGGGATTCAACAATGACAATCAAGCCATAGTGCGCGATCGCTTTTTCTGTGAGGGTGCGCCTAGGGTGATCTATTAACTGTCTTTGTACCGCGACTTGCACGTTCATAGCCAATCCCGCATGTGTAGTCAACAAAATTGCTGCTGCCATCGGATCATGTTCTGCTTGTGCCAGCATATCGGCGGCAATATAGACGGGATTTGCTGTCTCATCGGCGATAATTAGCACTTCGCTTGGTCCTGCTAAGGAATCAATGCCTACGGTGCCGTAGACAAGTTTTTTTGCCAATGTCACATAAATATTCCCCGGTCCGGTGATAACATTAACTTTAGGAATGGTTTCTGTACCGTAGGCCAAAGCGGCGATCGCTTGTGCACCTCCAACACGATAAATTTCTTGTAAGCCAGCTTCTTGGGCAGCGACTAATACTGCTGGATTTATTGATTTATCTTTTCCTGGTGGTGTTACCATCACCACACGCGGCACACCGGCTATAGTCGCTGGAATTGCATTCATTAACACTGTACTTGGATAAGAGGCTCTACCACCGGGTACATATATTCCCGCCCTGTCTACAGGCGTATAGCGCTTGCCAAGCACGACATCATCATCGCCAAAGTGGACCCAATTTTTGGGAACTCGCTGGCGGTGAAATGCTTCTATTTGGCGGTGAGCCAACCGAATTGCCTCAAGCAACTCTTTTGACACCTGCTGGTAAGCTGCATCTAGTTCTGCTCCGGTAACACGCAGTTCTTCTACTTTCAAGGAAAGTTTGTCAAATTCGGTTGTGTAGTGCAATACAGCTTTATCGCCTTGGCGCTTTACTGCTAGCAACACTTCCCGCACTGTTGCTTCTTTATGAAGCATCTGTTCGTCATTGGTGCGATCGCAGATCCGTTGTAGTTCAGGTCTAACGTCTGCCTGCTGAGTTATGATTCGCAGCATGGAGTAAGGACAATGCCAAATGAAAGAAAATTCTGTTTTGTGGAGAACTTAAGAGAGCTCGTTACCCAAAAAGGCGCAAAGCTAACTTGAACTCTCCTCTCTAGCTTAACCGCATTTTTTTGATACTCCCATTGCTTTGTACATCTAGTTTGCACAGGCTTAGGAGAGTTAGTTGCCAGAGTCTTAGTGCCGCGTAGCGCGGACTTAAAAATTCGTCAAAGGAAAGTTAAGCGATATAGAAGTTGCTTGGAGGGAAACCCTCCGGACAAACTTTGGTGACGGCTTGCATCCCCGCTAACTTTCCGCAAAATTAATAATGAAAAAAGCTTGATATTCAAGCTTTATAGAAATAAGGAACAGAATTCCTCATAACTTTTTTTAACGTAAGTACACCATTTGTTATCAAATGGTGATTGTTTTTATTCATTTTTTAGCTTATCGCCTTATTATAAAGCATTTTCCGACTGTGAAACACATGCTTGTACAGGGTTTTGATTAAATACTTTGAGAAGAAATTATCAGATGACGATGACAAATTTTCCCACTTGTAGGAAAAGCATTATGAAATATATTTACGACCTGTTCGGGTGGGGAATGAAAAAAGTTAAGAGTGAGGATTTATAAATTTATAAATCCTCACTCCAGTACAGGCATGTTTGATTCGATCTTTATAGGAGCGTTCTTGGTTCGTGTTAATTAAACAATAGACACACTCATTCTTTACTCCTCGTCTTCGTCGAAATCTTCATCGTCGTCTTCGTCGAAATCCTCCTCTTCGGCAAAATCATCAATTTCATCGGCAATTAACTCGTCATCTTCATCCAAAACCGCATCGGAGCGGGTGTCATATCCAGATTCCGTCAGGGATGGAGAATCCAAGTTATATGCCCTTGCCGTGCGATCGTCTAGAACCATTTCTAGTGGATCGTCAACTTCATCCAAGACGCCGGTAGTGAGATCATTGGTGTACTCATCGATCGCACCCGGTTCTTCATAAGCATTAAACCCGGTTCCAGCAGGAATCAATCGTCCGATAATCACGTTTTCTTTCAAACCGCGCAGCCAATCTGACTTACCTTCAATTGCCGCTTCTGTCAAGACCCTTGTGGTTTCTTGGAAGGAGGCAGCTGAAATAAAGCTATCGGTATTCAACGACGCTTTGGTTATCCCTAGCAAAACGGGGGTGTACTGTGCTCTGGCACCACCAGTAATTGCCATTGCTTCGTTCACCTGTTCGACTTGGCGTAACTCTACCAATTCTCCAGGGAGCATACTGGTATCACCACCATCGTCAATTCGGACTTTGGAGGTCATCTGCCGGACGATGACTTCGATGTGTTTATCAGCAATATCAATGCCTTGAGATTGATAAACCAACTGGACTTCGTTTACCAAGAAAGTCTGTACTTTTTGCAAAGCGAGATTAGCACAGGCATACATCCCATCCTCAGAACCGAGATTGAAGAAGACGTCCAAAATTTCGTGCGGATTGGCAGGACCGTCGGTGAGGGTTTGTCCGGCGATGACAAGCGACCCATCGGGAACCACGAGATTTTGTCCAGGGCCCAATGGATAATCTGTGACGACACCGTTGTTTTCGACAATCTTCGCGGCGATCGCTTCATCGCCATCACCGTAGACGACTTTGACCTCTCCAGAACGACGCACCAGAATACAGGCTTCCTTTGGCTTGCGAGCTTCCAGAAGTTCCTCGATTCTGGGCAAACCTTGAATAATATCCCCAGTTTTCGCCCGTTCAAACACGAGTAACACCAAGTTATCACCCCGCTGTACCAAATCCCCATCTTCGATCTGCAAGATCGCTCCTGGACTGACTCGGTAAGGGCGACCGATACGGATTGTTACGGACCATGAGGGGGAGGCAGGGGAGGCAGGGG
>CALMVQ010000053.1 GCA_937873135.1 uncultured Scytonema sp.
ATAATTAAAATTAGGGGATTTGAAGTGGACGCCTTTTTTGCTCGCACTATGTGTCCCCTTAAAAAAATATTTTTTGGTTTTCCATAAATAAATTTAGGGGCTTGAAACCGTTTTTTCTGTTTCTTTATGAGTGCCTTTTAACTTTTAACTTTTGCCAAGTTCTGTCAGAATTCAGGAGCCAGGAATCATTTGTTAAAATTTATAAGGCTTGGTATCTTTCTTCGATGCTCTGAACAATTCTGGCTCCTGAATTTTACAGATGAAAGCGCCGGACATTCTTTACATTTTTGCTTCACCTCGTCACGGAAGAGCCTTACATTAGGCTTGCTTAGAATGGCGGAGGAATTTCCAGCTGCTTGCATATTCTCAGTGCTGTAAATTCGGGAATTTCTCTATGACGAGGTACAGAGGTTCGATGATTATTTGCTGGGTTCTCCCATATAGAGTGTTCTCCTCCCTCACGCACCAATATACAATCATGCTGGCTCAAATGGCGAATCAAATCCCGGCGCTTCATGATGCAGCTAAATCTGGCACAATCCTTATACGAGAAGCTGCTGTAAGAATAAGATGAATCGGTTCTTCTAGATCAGCTTCAGGGTCGGTCAATAGCGAGTTAGGTTTGGGTATAGGCTCGCCATTCATTAAGTTTGTCTGGACCATGTCAACAAGTGCATTTGCCAATGAATATCGGGCTTTTTCCAGATTTTCTGCAAATGTAATTGTTCCAGGGAAGTCTAATACTTCCCCATGCACGCCCTCTTTGAGGAACTTATACATCGCCTTATATGTTAACATTCTCTTTGATATTTTGATATACAGAATTTGCTACTTAGCCTAACTTCACTATTATGATGCTTTCAAGGGTCTAACCCAAAGCTTCATCGGTGGCAGATAAGCTGATGTTGGATCTCCCTTATTTCATAAAGAAACTGTTTTTACTCTCGATAACGGTTATTTAGGAACACGAGGCTCGTTTGAGGAAGGGTATCCGCCTACTCGTTTAATCAGGAGAGAATTCCTGTGTTCACTAAATCGTGGCTGAGTCAGTGCGGGTGGTTGGAGATGTATTGCTTTTTGGCAATTGGTGGAGCGATCGCTAATTGGGATTGTGCTTTTGCTCAGAGCCAAATCGTGGAGCGATCGCACTCTGGGAACTGAAAAATCTGTTGTTACCCTACTCCCTCTTAATGATTTCGGTTGACCTGAGGTGCAACCTGACCGTAATTGAGTACCGCTACTAATGACACCCCACCGATAGTATTGCCTAAGAGGGTAGGAATCATAAATCCACCGAAATAATCTCCCCAAGACTTCGCTTGAGTTGTCACAAGATAAAGCGCATTAGCTGAACCTGCAACAATATGCGAAAGTCCTGCTAACCCCACCAGGTAGGTGAGAATAATAATAATACTTAATCGGGAAGTATCGGCACCAGGCATTAGCCACGCGACCAATGCAATCAGCCATCCGGCGAAGATACCTCGCGATAGAATTGTCCAGAATCCACCCTCCATCTCCAACATACCCAACTCAGTGAAAGCCTGTCGAACTTCGGGACGGAAAATCTCCGTATGACCGACAACAAGAGCAAATATTAATGTTCCAGTGAGGTTGGTGGCTAAGACGATCGCCCACAACCGCAGGACACGCCAGAAAGTCCTGGCATTTCGTCGCTGCAATAAAGGTAGAATAACTGTTAAGGTATTTTCGGTGAATAGTTGCTGGCGTCCTAACACCACTATCAGGAAACCAATAGGATATCCCAGACTGGAAAGCAGAGGACGCCAAGGTTCGTTGGGTAACTTAGAGTAAATCAGACCTTCACCGACCATTGAGAAACCCATAGATAAACCAGCTGCCAATCCAGACCAAGCCAAAGCGAAAATCGGACGACGCAATTCATTTTCACCTTCTAAGCGAATCACCTCGTGAATGACAACAGCCTTAGCCCGACCACGTGCATTGATCTCCTTCTTTTCAAGATCATCCAGTCCGAGTTCCCGCGATCGCGATTCGGATAGTTGTCCCTCTGGCTGCTGTTCCCTACTTCGTCTCATAGTTTAACCTAATAGATCATTCGCTGTCTACCACACCAACTATGATGAGTCTTTTCCCAAGCACTATTCGTGCTGACTACAAAACAGTTAATGTGACAGATTACTAAACATTAGATATTCAGCTCTGTTAATTCATCCGTCGGTAGGTTTATGCGGCATCATTCACCGTATACAGTGACAACTGTTGCTAAAAATACTATTTGCATTAAAGAATATATGCCGCAATACTTTGGAAAACTGCCGACAACCGATCAATCTTGGACGAAAATTGATTCAGTACAAGCTTTTCATTTGGGCGAACGCACAATCGACTTTGATTGTGGTGCCTCACGTCTTACCATCAGTATCCTCGCAGCAAACTTAATTCGTGTGCGGATGTCTCCCACAGGAGAATTTCAACCCCGTCGTTCTTGGGCAGTGACATTGGATGATAGTGAATGGGAGAAAGTCCCAATTGAAGTTTGGGAAACTGACACAACAGTAGAAATTGCTACCGAGTCTGTGCGAGTGTGCGTTGCTCGGCAGAAGTTTAGTATAACTTGCTTCGACAAGACAGGTCGTCCCTTTGCCCAAGATGCAGACATGGGTATGGGTTGGCGGATGGGTGCAGTGGCGGCGTGGAAACAAATAGAAGTTGACGAACATTTCTACGGTTTTGGCGAACGTACAGGGTTTCTTGACAAACTCAGCGAAGTCAAAACGAACTGGACAATGGATTCTTTAGATTTCGGCTCCCTGACTGATGAAATGTACCAAGCAATCCCGTTTTTTATGGCATTGCGTCCCGAGGTGGCTTACGGTATTTTATTCAACACAACTTTCTGGAGTCAGTTCGACATAGGTGCAGAACAACCCGGAGTTTTGAAAATGGAAACTCGCGCCTCGGAGTTGGACTACTATGTGGTTTATGGTCATAAACCTAGCGATATTCTCCGTACTTATACGCAGTTAACTGGGAGAATGCCATTACCACCAAAATGGGCGTTAGGTTACCACCAATGTCGCTGGAGTTATGAATCTGAATTAGTCGTGCGCGAACTGGCACAAGAATTCCGATTTCGCCAAATTCCCTGCGATGTCATCCACCTTGACATTGACTACATGCACGGCTACCGTGTCTTTACTTGGAGTCCTAAACGCTTCCCCAACCCAGCAAAACTGATTGGCGACTTAGCAGACAATGGCTTCAAAACAGTAACCATCGTCGATCCCGGTGTTAAGTACGAACCAGAAGCCAATTATCACGTTTTTGATGAAGGGGTAGAAAAGGACTATTTTGTACGTAAAGCCGATGGACAATTATTCCACGGCTACGTGTGGCCTGATAAAGCTGTTTTTCCTGATTTTTTGCGCCCCTCCGTGCGCCAGTGGTGGGGTGACTTACACAAAAGCCTCACAGATATCGGTGTTGCCGGAATCTGGAATGATATGAACGAACCCGCCATCGACGATCGCCCCTTCGGTGATCCCGGCCACAAAATTTGGTTTCCTCTTGACACGCCGCAGGGGAGAGAGGGGGAAAACCCTGAAGCTAAAATCGCCGCGACTCATGCAGAAGTTCACAACTTATATGGGTTGACAATGGCGCAATCTTCTGCTATTGGTTTGCAAAGACTACGACCGAATGAACGTTCTTTTGTGCTGACTCGTTCTGGTTTTGCTGGGGTGCAACGGTGGTCGTCAGTGTGGATGGGCGACAATCAGTCGTTGTGGGATCATTTGGAAATGTCTCTGCCGATGCTATGCAATATGGGACTATCTGGTGTGGCGTTTGTGGGTTGCGATATCGGCGGGTTTGCTGGTAACGCGACGGCGGAATTATTTGCTCGTTGGATGCAAGTAGGAATGCTGTACCCCCTGATGCGGGCTCACTCGGCAATGACGACAGCCCGTCACGAACCGTGGGTTTTTGGCGATCGCGTTGAGAAAATCTGTCGGGAATACATTAATCTGCGTTACCAGTTGCTGCCATACATATACACTCTCTTCTGGGAAGCCGCAACTACCGGAGCGCCAATTTTACGACCATTACTCTACCATTTTCCCAACGATCCCAAAACCTACACACTTTATGATCAGGTTTTGCTTGGCCCTTCCCTGATGGCTGCACCAATTTATCGCCCTGGAATTGAGCATCGGGTTGTTTACTTACCCGCAGGAACTTGGTATGACTGGTGGACGAATGAAAGTTACACTGGACCCATCCATATTCTTGCCCATGCACCACTGGAAAGAATGCCGCTATATGTCCGTGCTGGTGCAATTATACCCATGCAACCTGTCATGCAGTATGTTGATGAACGTCCACTAGACGAACTCAGGCTACGCGTTTTTCCAGGTACTGGTGATTATACACTTTACGAAGACGACGGACACACTTTTGAATACAAGCAGGAAGCTTTTGCTACTACAGAATATAGTGTATTCGCTGATGAAGAACAAATGGTTGTCGAAATTGCTGCGCGTTCCGGAAACTGGACACCACCAACGCGAGAGATTATTGTCGAAGCGATCGGTGTTGGCGAACAACGCTTCCCAGATGATGGCTCTTCACGCACCTTAAAGTATCGTATGATTTCTTAGCACTCCAGCAAACTAAGAATGATGGATGAGGGAGGGGAACTCGGAGTCCTCTCTCAAAAGAACTCGCAACTCCAAGTTCGTAGTCAGAACGTTGAGGATTCTGGCAGTTTTCATTATGACTTCTGATATGATGTTCGTCAAATTACCCATGTGGAAAAGAACCTCACCCCTAATCCCTCCCCGCAAGCGGAGGGAGCTACGGTGTAGAGTTCAGACGGAATTAAGGTTAATTTACCGGACATGATATGATTCTAAAATCATACTTTCGCCGCTATAGCCAAAATCCCCAAAATCTTAGCTGGATTACTGATAGAGTACTCAGCTAAATCGATTGCGACTGTTTTCCCATACAGCTTTAAAAATACCCAATTGGTTCCGGTTGTCACAGTCCCATAGACAGTTCTCTCATCACCATATTTTTGATTAAATATTTGCGCCGCCACCATTTCTGCTATGCATTGCCCTAATCCGCCATTGATGTCTTCTTTCTTAGCTTCAACCACAACGACAACGGGCGATCTTACAATCAGAGCTTCTTTTGATTGTGTGAGCAAGAAATCACAGTAACCATTTAGTCCAAGGCTTGTATCAACGTTAAAATCTATTCCAGAAAACAGATTTATCGGTTGACTTAAGAGCGTTCTTAAATCAGCCAAAAGTGGAAAAATTAACGCTTCCGAACGAATTTTTTCGCTATTACTTGGTCTTAAAAACGGAAAATAATTTGTTAGAGCTTGTTTTAAGAATGGACTGGGCTCTAATTCAGGAACATCTGCAAAAATGTCCATCTTTTCCTCAGTGGTTAAGGAAAATTTTTCGATAACTTCGGAAAAAGAAAATTCACTATAGCTCATTGTGGTTTTTCTTCATGTATTTTAGGAGTACAATTTATAGCGAAGCGTGTCAGCGAGTAAAACGTTCGCTCTCGGCGCAACGCTGGTTAATTAGAATCGCGATCCACCATTCACTTCAATCACACTACCAGTCAAATAGTCGCATTCGATAATAAAACGCATAGAAGAGCGAAATTTTGTAAGGTTTCATCAAAATTATATTGCTATACCTCCTTTTGTTCCTGTGTTAACATTTCAGAATATGGATGATATTTTTGTCAATGCGTAAGTGCTATCAATAATTTCAGTAAAGGAAAGGAATATCTATCATGACTCAAGCCTTACCTAAAACTAAACTTGTAACCTTTGAAGAATTCATTGCTTGGTATCCGGAAAATTCAGAACGTTCTTATGAGCTACATGATGGAGTAATTGTAGAGATGGCTTTGCCAAAAGGTAAACACGAAAGGGTTGTTGGGTTTTTAGCTTCCAAAACAACTTCTGAATTCCTGCGCCTAAAGCTTCCCTACTTCATACCAAAAACTGTAATCATCAAACCACCTCTTCATGAGTCTGGATATTCTCCAGATGTATTGGTATTAAACAACGACAATCTTGTAAATGAACCTGTATGGGAAGATGAATCATTCATTCAAAAGGCTGCATCAATAGCTTTAGTAATTGAAGTAGTTAGTAGCAATTGGCGTGATGATTATCTCAAAAAATATGCTGATTATGAGGAAATGGAAATCGCTGAATACTGGATTGTTGATTATGCTGCTTTAGGCGGTAGAGAATTTATTGGCGATCCTAAGCAACCTACTATCTTAGTTTGCTCGTTGGATCAAGGTGAGTATCGGGTTACCAAGTTTCGAGGTGATGACCTTATTGTATCTCGCGTGTTCCCAGATTTAAACCTGACCGCTCAACAGATTTTCAATGCTGCTATTTCTCCAGGGTAAACGCATCTAAATTATTCTTGACAAGGACCTTAGTTTATGAATATAAGAATTGCCAGAGTTTCTCGTTTAGTTTGTTTCACTTCGCTCAAAGCCATGCCACAGGCTTGCCGCAAAGCGTCTATTTTCTTTGGGCAGTAGCTAGCACCTGTAGGCAATCCAGCAACACCACTTTGCTCAAATGGAATTTGACTCAAAAAATAGGCATCTTTGGTTTTGTCTTTAGGCATTGCTCTTTTGTGGCGATCGCACTTTCTACCAAGCTATCTTTGACAATCGCCCTACACTCCCTTCTTATGTGGAAGGGATTGAGGCTGAAGTTGCGGCAATTTCATCTGTTTTCAGGATTGGTTAAAATAGCTTTTGGTTGATTAGCATTAAATAGAGAAGCAGACAATAGAATAATCGGTTTGTTTGTTTGGTTTTCTCCATAATGAACCATTCCGGCAGGTTCAACTAAAGAATCTCCCACTGTAAGCTGTGTAGTTTTCCTTTGTTGAAGAATCAATTGTGTGCCATTAGCTTTCGTTACTTTAGCCTCTCCACGCACAACAGTATAAGTTAGATAGCAATTCCCTTAATCCGATTTCTTACCTACTTTTGATCAAGCTCCTCGTCTTCATAACCTGCTCTGTCCAGTAGTGTATCTATCTATTTCTTTTCTGAGGCTTAGCAGTTCATCGTAATTAAAATGATCAGTGTCGGGGTTGTAACAGTCGTCTACTAATTTTTTCATGGTCAGGTATCTGATATTGAGTGGAGGGAAATTGCGAGCATGAGACCAGATACGCTTTTGAAAGTTTTAGCTACCTTCCGGGAAGGTGATAGGTTTCTTGGCAGTATTTATTTTGCTAAATTCAATCTAACAGTCAGTTTGTCTCTTGACAAAGAGAGAAATAACGAAGATTATGACCACCGATGTATTGAAGCTTTCTTTAATTGGGGAGAAACTTTATTTATAAAGCTGCAAGACACCACTTTTGAATATTACAAAGATTATGAAGAAATGTGTGGTGGTTTTGACGATCTTGCAATTGATTCACCATCCGAGATATGGCAGTATTGTAAGCCAACAAACATTCACTTTACATCAAGCTCTCAAGACTCATCCAGCACTTTTATTGATGTTGAACTTGACTGCGACTGGGAGATAGAACATGGTATGCAATGGTTGGTCAAGAATACCGACGAACTTATGTATGTAGGTCCCTATTTTGGAAATGCAAGTACTGATGAAATAAATGGTATGAGTAATTATGTTTGAAAACTCATTGGAAGAGTCTTGAATGACATCATATGAGTCCCACTTTTCCTTTGATGCGGACTTTCGTAAGACTCTAAATCAATCTTGATCGCTATAGATAAATGAAGCTCAATTAAAAATTAAAAATTAAAAATTTGACACTTGGCATTTTTAATTTTTAATTTTTAACTCTTCATCTCCCCAGTTATTAATGTCGCTGTTGATGCCACTGCCATGCATGGGTGAGAATCTCTTTAAGAGAAGAATACTGCGGATGCCAACCGAGAATTTCTCTGGCTTTCTCACCACTACCAATCAGAGCGGGTGGATCTCCAGGGCGGCGATCGCACTCTACAACCTTAATCTGTTTACCCGTGACCATCTCGGCAGTTTCGATAACTTCTTTGACTGAGAAGCCATTACCATTACCTAAATTAAAGACGGCACTTTCGCCGTCTTTTAAAAGATATTCCAATCCCAAAACGTGGGCTTGTGCCAGATCGCTGACATGAATATAATCACGAACACAAGTCCCATCTGGCGTTGGGTAATCAGTGCCGAAGACTGATATAGATTCACGCTTCCCTAAAGCTGCCATTAAAACCAAGGGAATCAAATGGGTTTCTGGGTTGTGATCTTCCCCAAGCTTGCCGTCTGGATCGGCACCTGCAGCATTAAAGTAACGGAAGCGCACTGAGTTGAAATTGTAGGCAACACTGAAGTCAGAGAGAATCCGTTCTACCATTAACTTACTTGCACCATAAGGGTTGATCGGATTTTGCGGATGATCTTCTGGAATTGGTATAATGGTCGGCTCACCGTAAGTTGCACAAGTAGAAGAAAATACAAATTTCTTAACAGACGCTGCTAGCATTGCTTCTAACAGGGTCAGAGTACCTACTACATTGTTGCGGTAGTATTTGGCAGGATCTGTAACCGATTCACCTACGTAGGCATAGGCAGAAAAGTGCATAACTGCAGCAAAGTCATGGGTTTGAAACAGGCGATCCAACAAAGGGCGATCGCCTGTGTCTCCCACAACAAGTTCTACCTGCAAAACCTTCTCTACCAGATCTTGATGTCCATACACCAGATTGTCAAGTATTACCACATCATAACCCGCTTGCTTGAGAGCTAGAACCGTGTGAGAGCCTATATATCCAGCGCCTCCCGTCACCAAAATGGTAGGTTTTACAGGTAACATAGTTTTTCCTTTTTAGTTGATACTACTTAATTAATTTAAATTACTATAGTCAAATTACTGATCTGGAAAATTACGAATAGTTAGACGCAGTTGAAAGAAATTGCACTAAAATCACAACGTCGGTAGTCTTTATATATCGGGGAGGCACCCCTACCCTGCGGTTGCCTCCATTCAAAGGAGTGGTGTGAGGTATTTGAAGCCAGGTAACAGTTGCGGTTACAATTCTGACGATAAAATAACCCTCCTCCGCCTAAAACCTGGAGACTGACGGCATAATCAAAGATGTGAGAGAGAGTGAATCTATGACATTTGTATTGCTAAGCCGGGTACTTCTGTGGCTCCTTCTTGGAACTATCATATATTCTTTGTTCCAGAGATTTTATCCCTCAGGAACTTTTATCGGACGATTGATCTTAGTTATTCTGTTGGTTGTCGTACTTTTATCGTTTGTTAACCCGAATGAACCAGCTGTCGCCTCTTTGTGGAGGGTGATATCGTTTCCACTTAAACCCTTAGGTGCATCGATTTTGCTATTGATTTTTGCCGCCCAAAGGATCAAGGGTGGAGGGATAGACAAGCCAGGAGGATACATGTTAGGTTGGGCGCTAACAATTTTACTTCTCTCAAGTACACCAGCCGTTGCCTACTTACTACTACGATCGCCTTTGGCAATGGTGGATAATACCTCTATTGCTCGTATAGAAACCATGTCATCCGGAACGCTAGTAGCATTAGGGCATACTCCAAATGAGTTATCAGATGTAATGGGAGACAGCATCCTACCTCAGGCACAGATGAGTCCGGCAATAGCACTAAATGGGGAGATGATTCCACCCTACCTATTACAAACTCCTAGAGACATTCCCAGAAGAGGTTTGCGACTAGAAGACTTTGTACCTAATGCTGAAACACTATCGATCACAACGCGAGTGTGGGAAAGTTATCTCAACCAAGCCTACGTTCTGTTACGTGGTGGTAGTCGATAGAAAAAATTAAAAATTAAAAATTAAAAATTAAAAGGACAGAATTTTTAATTTTTAATTTTTAATAGAATTTCCCATTCCCCAATCACGCTATGGCAAAATCACGACAGCTAGCTAAACTCATTGCATACCTACGTCCTCATTGGCATGAGGCAACATTAGGCTTCATTGCTTTATTTGTTGTCAATACGGTGAGTACTTACATTCCCTGGTTGATTGGTACTTGTGTTGACGAACTGTCTATAGACTTTAATTTGAGGCAAGTCATACAATCTGTAGCACTACTGGCATTGCTGAGTACGGCAATGTGGCTGATCCGTATGGCTTCCCGTCTCTGGCTGTTTCGTGTAGGGCGGCAAGTAGAATTTGATTTAAAACAACAGATTTTTCAACACTTACTCAAGCTGGAACCAGCTTATTTTGCCACCCATACCTCAGGGGATTTGATCAGTCGGGCAACCAATGATTTAGACAATATCCGAAGGCTGTTGGGTTTCGCCGTGCTAAGTTTAGCAAACACGGTGTTTGCTTATGCTCTGAAGCTGCCGGTGATGTTTATGATTAGCCCGGAACTGACATTAGCAGCGCTGGCGGTTTATCCGGTGATGTTCTTAATTGTGCATCTATTTAGCGATCGCCTACGCAATCAACAGTTAGCAGTGCAAGAGAATCTTTCAGATATCAGCGCACTTATTCAAGAAGATCTCAGTGGGATGTCCCTGATTAAAATTTACGCCCAAGAAGAAAACGAACGCCGTGCCTTTTCTGAGATCAATCAGCACCTCTGTGCCGCTAACATACAACTATTAAAAACCCGAAATGCTTTGTTTCCTATGATCTCGGGCTTGGCAAGCGTCAGTGCGTTGATCCTTCTTTGGTTGGGTTCAACGCGGATTGCTTCTGGAACCCTTTCTGTCGGGGATTTTGTGAAACTGCTGCTTTATGTAGAAGCTTTAGTTTTTCCCACAACCCTATTGGGATTCACAATTACCACTTATCAACGAGGTGAAGTCAGTATTGATCGTGTAGAGGCAATTTTTACTGTTCAACCTAAAATTAGCGACGTCACGGATGCAATAGAGCTACCACAAGACCAAGTAAAAGGAGGAATTAGCGCGAAAAATCTCAGTTATACTTACCCTGGTGCTACCACAAAAGCGTTACAAAATATTAACTTCAGTATCGCTCCTGGGGAAACGGTGGCAATTGTGGGAGCAATTGGTTCGGGAAAATCAACTTTGGCGAATGCTTTGCCACGGTTGTTGGATATTGACTCGGGGCAGTTGTTTTTAGATGAATTGGACATTACCAAAATAGCTTTGACAGATTTAAGGAATGCGATCGCCTACGTTCCTCAAGATAGTTTTTTATTCAGTACCACAATTAAAAATAACATCCGCTACGGCGATCCTCTCAGCCAACAAGAACAAGTAGAATCTGCGGCAAAGCTAGCACAAATTGAGCCAGAAATTGTTAATTTTCCGCAACAATATGATACCATCGTTGGCGAACGTGGTATCACTCTTTCTGGTGGTCAGCGACAACGTACTGCCCTAGCAAGAGCAATGCTGGTGGATGCGCCAGTACTCATTTTGGATGATGCCCTTTCTAGTGTTGATAATCAAACAGCTACAGCGATCTTGCAAAATCTTTCAAGCGGTAAAAAACGCAAAACCGTTGTTTTCATCACCCATCAACTTTCTGCGGCGGCTGTAGCTGATCGAATTTTTGTGATGGATAAGGGTCAAATCGTCCAAACAGGCACGCAGACTGAGCTTTTAGAACAACCTGGTCCTTACAGACTTTTATGGAACCAGCATCGGGTAGAGGAATTACTAAGGTAATATAAAAAATTCGAGTCCTACGAGTGCAACTGTGTTTATCCCAACACCTCCGTAACAATGAAGAGTATCAAAAAATACATTTATTATGTGATATCTTAGAGTTCATCCAATACGGTTTAGAATCGGAAATTTATTCGCCCTCGTTCGTCAGTTCTTGAGAAGTGCTCCGTTGATTTGCAGTTCTTAGGTTTGAAAAGCTTTTCATCAACTCATTACCTCTTGAACACGGACAAACTGTAGTGGAGTCCATCCGATTTGGGCTTTGGCAGTCTCGTTTTAAAGCGGTTGATCTGTCCCCAGCCCAATTCAATTTTTCAAGCCAGAAAGCTTTCTGGCTTTGAATTGTCTAAAGTACACCTAAAAAGATCGAGATGTCTGGTAGCCCCGTTCGCGAAGCGTCTCCGCCAGGAGAAGGATGAGTGTCAAGAAATTAAATGAATTGACACTCATCCGGTATTTATATCGGGGCGGAAAGACGGCGCGACCTGATTGATCAGGCGTACCGTTCTCTCATCAACCGCTCAACATATTCGCTACGACGTACTTTATTTCTAATAGTTTCTTTTATTAATTGCCAAGTTTCATAAAACAACAATAATCGCTTTTTTGTTTCAGAGAGTCATATAAAACTGGTTGATTTTTTAGTCTTTTTTTACCTTTTTTTGTTATCATTTTTAGAATCTTATCCTATACTAAATGTAGATTTGTTAATCAAAACGATAGACTGTCATTGTTGAATGCTGCTAGTCAGTATCCGGGGTCGGAGTAGATCAAGAGTGGACGCATGGCAGGAGTTTTTAAACCGCGAATAAGTAAGCTCGTCTGAAAGTGGGTTGATTACCCCAGAGCGGTTGTCCAATAAGCTGAAAAACGTTGACCGGCGGAGCTGATTCTTTTGAATCCGGGCGACAAGTCAGCGCCAAGTTTCAGCCTGAAACCAAGCATTTATAATGCTTGGTTTTGGCTCAAGTCTTGCAATTCTCATCCTGATAGCTGATAGCTGACTACTGATAATCAAAAAGCACCGACTCGACCCAAAATGATAATGAATGTTCTTACAATTAATAGCACATCATACATTGGATACCATTTTTTCTGATACTGTAGATCTAAGTCGATGACTTTTTCAAAATCTTTCACTTTAGAGCGACCATTGACTTGCCACTCACCAGTTAAACCAGGTTTGACATTTAAACGTTGCCAGTGACGCTGATTGTATTGCATGACTTCATCAGCTGTCGGTGGACGCGTCCCGACTAAACTCATTTCACCAACAAAGACGTTCCAAAACTGTGGTAGTTCATCTAAGCTTGTGCTTCTCAAAAAGCGTCCTACCTTTGTCACTCGGAAGTCATTTTTATTTTTAAAAATAAGTCCGTCCGCTTCATTCTTCACTAAAGATTTTAGTTTTTCCGCATCCGCAACCATGGAGCGGAATTTACGGAGAAGAAATGTCTGCCCTTGAAGCCCATAGCGTTCTTGGGTGAAGAAAATTGGACCTGGACTATCGATTTTGATGGCAATTGCAATGGGCACAAACACGACCGCTAAAATCAACAACCCGATAAAGCTACCGATAATATCTAAGAAACGTTTAAATTTAGAGCTAACCGAGGGGTGCTGGGTAGATTGAAGTTCCCAAGAGTTAAAAGTTGTACTTTCAACAACAGTTGTGTAGGGTATTTGGTACATTGTCAAGCCCTGTATTGAACTGAAAGAGGTATAATTACGCATCTTTTATCTGACTATAGACTTACCTCCCTTGAAAGAAATCGCTGTTTACAGTATTTTTACTGAATCTTCATCAGATTTTCGGGGATCGTAACTTTTTATAAATTTAAGATAAAGAATTTTTTTCTTTCTTCATAACTAAAAACAATTATGCTGACCACTTACGCAAAAATTGCTCTCAAGCTTTATTTATCGAACCGCTCCTGATCCAACGAGTGCAAGGAATTCATCGAGTGTGCTTCATTAATGCTGCTTGTTGAAGGCATTCGTGACTCGATGCTCCCACGCGCGAAAAATAAATATCCAGCAGTTTATTCTAGATCTAAGTGCGTACTATATAGAGCGATTCGTGCGCTCTTGTAAGCTAGGCGTTGCTGACATCAGGCTGAATATTTATTTCCTCTTCAAGTGCTTCAGTCGGATGCCTTTCTTTGTAAGTCATAGCTAGAAATCAACAAGGAAGGGACATTCTGTTCGGACATTCAGTCTTCGCGACTCGGCTATAGATCGACTTACGTCATCTAAGCAGGGCAAAATTCCTTTTTAAGCTGGCGTGCTGCGAGGTGCTGATAGCTGAATGCTTTTGGATTACTGTAGTTATGACTTTTGAATGAGTGACTTAGCTGAATTGGGGCGCGTGACTTCGGTATTTACACCAGTGTGCTAAATAAAATGGCAATATAGCATAAAGTATCAGCTTATTTAGTGCTGCTTGTATTTATACGAATTCTGTATGGAGATGCGCCTTATTAAAAACTGAACTTTAGTCCCCCCGATACCTTGGGGAGATGGATATTGCAGCTTCATTAAGAAGAGGTATTATACCAAGTTACAAACAGAGATGCGTTATGGCTTGTCTCTAAAATTTACATACACTTAATAAGATGCAGTCTGGTATCACTTGTTCCCATAAAGAGTAGCAAATTTAGTATAAGGTAATTCCAGAGGTGCTAAAGAAATGATTACGACAGCAGGAGCCGAAGTTAAAATCAATCGTTTGGAATCAATTGTTGAGCAAATTGGGGAAGCAGTACTCGCTACTACTGAGACAATAGATCGTCTAGCTGACAGAATGGATAATCTTAGCCATCAAGTCGAAGCACAAGGAAACCAGGTGCAGCAACAAGGCTATCAGATTTTAGCACTGTGTGATGCCGTACAGACTTTGACTGAATCTCAGGACTATTCACTGCAAAAACTGACCCAACTCACACAAAACATAGACCGTCTAATGACAATGATTCAAGGAGAGGATATCTGAAGTTAGACTTTTAACAGAGTTACGGCAATTTTACCAGAAAAACATACATCCACATCGCTACCGGGAGTGCGATCGCGTTTGGCATATTCCCCTACATAATAAAACTCATTACCGTCAATACGGTAGTTAGTCGGCAAAGGTCTAGTAGAGGGTTGGCAAAACACAACTTCTGGATCGCTCTCTCCTGGAAGTAGATGCGGTAAATTTACATTCCAGAACGTTCCCGGTTCTAAAGGACGGTTCAGTAAATCAACCAGAACGTCTGCTGTCCACCGGGAAGCCACATCCCAATCAAAATTTAGCTTGCCTTTTCGATAATGGGAAACTGCAATTCCGGGAATGCCGTGTATTGCGGCTTCTCGTACTGCGGCAACCGTACCGGAAATATAAGTATCGACTCCCATATTACCTCCGGCATTGATCCCGGAGAGTACATATTTGACGTTTGGAGAAATGTGTGTTATGGCAATCCGAATACAGTCAGCGGGAGTGCCTGCTATGGCA
This sequence comes from uncultured Scytonema sp., assembly GCA_937873135.1. Taxonomy (GTDB): domain Bacteria; phylum Cyanobacteriota; class Cyanobacteriia; order Cyanobacteriales; family Nostocaceae; genus Rhizonema. The sequence continues at coordinate 15,206 of CALMVQ010000053.1, forward strand.
TAGGAGCGATCGCTACGGCGGTGGACATGAATCGGGCGAGTCGTAGTGACTTGATGTCCGCAGCCAGATAAATGGTCTTTGGGAGCAGCGATAATGACTTCAAGTCCATCAACAGCTTTCAGAAGTGCCTGAATTCCAGGAGCATCTATCCCATCATCGTTCGTTAAAATTAAGGTCATTCAATTTTGGATGCGCCTGCATATTCCTCTATACTATCACCAAGAAACCGTAATTTCTCGACTCGTTTCCACTCACGGCTTAATGGTCAACATTACCGGATCGGTATCACAAATTGATAGCGCCTTAACTTACGTAGAATCGCCAAAATTCCCGACACTGAACCTAAAAAGGTCAGTGTGGGGCTTATGCTTGGATGTAGCTAAATTTCATAGTGCCAAATTTGTTCCTCTTTCAGCACAATCCGATGTAGCGAGATACGGTGAATCAATCCCTGTGCTTCCAACTGAGTGAGGGCACGAGTGATTGTCACGCGAGTCGAGTTTAGCAGATCGGCAATGTCTTGATGAGTGAGGCGTAAATCAATCAGATGTCCTTGTTCTACTACACGACCAAACTTTTTAGCTAACCAGCCTAACAGCTTAATCAGCATTATTTCCACAGTTTTATAGCTGCGAATCACCATCAATTCTTCAACTTGCTGGATGTGGCTAAGCAGAACATCTGTCATTGGCAAGCACTCATCCAAAGGGAGAATCATCGCCTCAACTCTACTTAAGCATTCAATTTGATAAGGTTCGATCTTTGAAAAAGCTTGGCCAACGATATCTCCAGCTCCCCACACTCCCAGAGTAACGAGTGTACCATCTTCATGCCACGTAACAGTTCGTATAACCCCTGCTTCAATTTTCCAAACACTATTCGGCTTTAGTGGTAAGACTGAGCGGGGCTTTAAGTACTGTCTGACATGAGGATTAACTAAAAAAGTGTATGAGACAGACATTTTTTTAAACTCTGCTTTCCGATAGATAAATAGTAGTTTATTATAGTTTCATGTAAATCTCATTGAGCTGCCTGACACACTGAGACCCTTGTGAAAGCGGGGATCGCCAGTAGTACTAACTGACGGCAATTTTGATAAGTGTAAAAAATTTTTGCGAAGAGTTAAAATTTCCCACGAATACGCCACTTGCGGTCATTTGTCGAGATAGCGACAAATCCGCCAAACAGTAAGCTTTGCGCGTTAGTATCACCGCATCAGTTAACTCAAATGTTGCATCATGGGCTCGACACAAATTTCAGGCTGCAGCTTGACGAAACGCTTCTAGTGCAGGCTGGCTGAAATAACTTACCAGTAAATTTCCAACCAAAAGCTTGATATATAAGGATTTCATTATGAGTGCCTTTTGACTTTTTACTTTTGCCTTGTTGCACTAGTCGTGCCATTGATTCCATCACGGTAATGAGAGTTGTTAGCACTTCTTTCTCTGTTCTTCCGTTATCGGGTGTCTGATTTGACTCGCTCAAAAATAGGTTGACAACGTTGGTAAAAAGCCTCGCGTTCGGCCTCACGTTGTGCGGGGGCGATCGCTTTGAAGTCCAGGCTATCAAAAATCTGCCTGACTTCATAATATATACCATAATAATTCTGGAAAAAAAAAGATTGTGTAATCGTCCCAAAAGCCGGAAAATAAGGTGCAGAATCTGTATCCTCTTTGTAAATGCAGTTTACCTATACGTGAGCTATACCAGCAGATTACTCAAGACAGAATCTTAGAGTCAAAAGACTTAACGGGCGCTGACTTTAGTTATGCAGATATCCGTAGCGCTAATTTTACTAATTTTACCAAACATGATATGACACCTGAAAAGAGTAATAATCCATTTCTCCAACTCAAGGTTCGCAGTTTGCTGCTGCGGTTTGTGCTGGTAACTATCGTCGTTGGGATTGGAATAGGGCTAATTCAAGGATTTAGCGGTCTAAAAATCAACGACAAACTCATGACACCGATTATCTACATAGTAGTCTTTGGGTTACTTTGCCTTTGGGTACTGGCAGACTTTAATCGCTTGGGAATCAACCTCAATTATGTCATCGGTCGCCTGCCAAACAACCAGAGGTGGTTGCCGCTAATAGGCTTGGTTATGATGATGTTAGTTTTTTCCTTCAGTGCCTACTTGGTATCGTTTTACCTACTGTCATTGGCGGCACCATCATTTGTGGAACGAGTATTGCGCGGCGTTGCCAGCAGTCCAACTCCTCGCAAAACTGCACCACTATTGTATAACTTGTTTCAGGCGTTCGTCTTGGTAATAGCTGCGCCGGTGGCAGAGGAATTTCTCTTCAGAGGAATTATCTTGCAGCGCTGGGCTAGCAAGTGGGGTATTCGTTCTGCTTTGGTAGTTTCGTCGCTTTTGTTTGGGTTTTTACACCCAAACGTAGTGGGATTGTCTGTATTCGGATTGATTTTAGGAGTGCTGTATATTAAGACACGCACCCTAATTGTGCCAATCATTTGCCATGCTTTGAATAATTCTGTGGTAGTGGTATTGACGCTGTTACCCAGTGGCTCAAAGACCCTCTCAGCGACGAAAATGTTAGAGCGATTACATTCCGATTGGTTGTTTGGTCTAGTTCTTATGGCGTTATCACTGCCTGTATTAGTGCGTTTTTTATCTCAAAACTGGCCTGGTAAAGATGCACCCATCCCCTACTCAATCAACGCTAACCAATAAAACCTCATTCTTGACCAAATCAAGCAGGGGTGCAGTCTTACTGGGGCCAAGGGGGAAAAGAAAAAATTGCGAAAATTTGTAGTTCCCTGTGACCCTGCAATCTGGTCGCAAGCCCCCGAATTCATTCGTGGAACCGCCCCTTTTCTCTTTATCTCCCCCGACCTTCATTGCCATACGTTCTAAAAATAAAGTATTCTATAGTTATAAGTTGGCATAAACGCCATGACGAATCGATGTCCGTACTGCAACCACCAGGTTGATCTAGGTGACAAATTCTGTAGTGCCTGTGGTAATTCTATCGACACAGGAACACTTGTAAACAAGCAATCAAGCAATGTCCGGGAATACCAGCAAATGGGTAGTCCGATGCCCGGTTTTAATGGTGAACCGATACCTGAATTGAGAAATCCTCAAGGACTGATTCATTCAGGTGACTTAACATTAAGAATTGAAGGCGAAGTGGTGCCTGTCGTTGATGTGGAATTAGGAAATCAGCAATCCGTTTACTTTGAGCATCACATTCTGCTGTGGAAGCATCCTAATGTTCGTTTGGGTGTGAAAGGTTTGAAGGGAGCTGTTAAACGGTATTTTGCCGGACTGCAAATTTTTATCAGTGAAGCCCACGGCCCTGGAAACATTGCTTTCTCTCGCGAGGCTCCCGGACAGATTGTTGCCTTGCGGTTGGGGCGCGGACAGTCTGTGGATGTGAGGGAACATCAGTTCTTGCTTGCTACGAGTAATGTCGAATACGATTTCTCTTTCCAACGCGGGTTAGCAAACCTCTTTTTCAGCCGCAGTGGCGGATTCTTCATTGACCGCTTTCATGGTAAGCAAGATGGGGGGCTGCTCTTAATCCACGGTTACGGCAATGTCTTTGAAAAGAACCTAGCTGCAGGAGAGGTACTGGATGTAGAACCTGGGGCTTGGCTGTGGAAAGACTCGTCGGTACGAATGGATACAGTGACCGCGCTGCAATCAAGTGGTGGTATTTTGGGAGCAATTGGAGTTATGCTCGGTGGGATCTCATTCACGCTTAATCGCTTTACAGGTCCCGGTCGTTTAGGGTTACAATCAATGACTTACCACCCACCAGCACCTGAAGGAGCAACCCAAGTAGGTGGCACTAGCAATTTGAATTCCTAAATCACGCTAAAGCGCTTTAAATACCACTGTGTTATACACACACAATCTAAAAAATCCAGGTGATAATAGAATACGGAAATTTCTGTAGCTTAAATCACTTTTTGGAAAAAAATAATGAGTCAGGCAGATAGCCCCAACGAATACTGGATTTGGTACGACAGAGGGAGCCGCCTTTGGGAATCAGGTGAATATGAGGAGGCGATCGCCAGTTTTGATCGAGCCTTAGCATCTCGTCCAAATGATTACTGGGCTTGGTACAACCGAGGCAGCATTTTGCTAGAAGATTTAGATCGGTTCTCAGACGCGATCGCCAATTTTGAGCAAGCATTGGCAATTCGCCCTAAGGACTACTGGGCGTGGTTTCGTCGGGGAGATGCTTTGAGACATTTAGAGCAGTACACTGAAGCGATCGCTTCTTACGATCAAGCCTTGTCAATCCGTCCCAAAGACTTCTGGGCATGGTTTCGTCGGGGAGATGCTTTGAGACATTTGGGGCAGTACAGTGAAGCGATCGCTTCTTATGAGCGTGCCAAAGCAATCCATTCGGACAATTTTTGGACTTACTACAAGCTTGGAGATACCTTTAGATATGTTGGAGACTATGAAGCCGCGCTCTTCAACTATCAAAAAGCCACTGAACTAAAACCAAGTGATGAGTATGCTTGGTATAACTGCGCTTGTTGTGCAGCCCGACTGGGAAAAAGAACGCTAGCAATTGAAAGTCTAGAGTCAGCCCTTCGACTCAATCCCTGTAAGTTTCAAGTATCAATTAAAACTGACCCCGACTTAGATATCATCCGAGACAGTTGGGAATCTGTAGGAATACTAAACTAATACGCTTACAAGTTGCATATTGTTAGTTGAGGTTGGTAATTGGAACTTGGGGAATTTCTTGCCATATAATTGTTTCGGTTCCGATTACCAAATTTAGATTGAGCGTAAAAAAGTTTATGAAACACTTTTTATTAACGTGGATAAGCACTGCTGTGGCGTTACTACTCACGGCTCAAATCCTTCACAATAATGGTTTTGTTGTCCATGGTTTTAGTGGAGCCTTGATTGCTGCCATTATTATCGGTTTAGTTAATGCATTCATTCGACCTATTTTGGCACTTTTAACGTTTCCGATTACCGTTATCACCTTTGGTTTGTTTAGTTTTGTGATCAATGCCTTGACTCTTTTACTCGCAAGCGCTCTCACTCCTGGTTATGATTTTCAGATTAAGGGTTTTGGTCCTGCGTTGTTAGGTTCAATAGTACTAGCAATTGTTTCTAGTATAATTAATTACTTTTTGCGAGCCATTGAGTAAGTTGCTTGTCTCGCACATTATAGAGGAGAGCGTTTGGAACACAGCTAACACTTTGTCAAAAAAATATCGGTGTAGATAAAGAGGGCAGCTACACAAAATCTCACGACGAAAAGCTGCTTAGACGCAAATTCTAGTAACACTAAATCTCATGAGTAGAACTCTGTATTATCATCAGCAATCAAGCTTTTCTCGAAAAATCAGAATATTGTTAGCAGAGAAAAACTTGGATTGCGAACTCAAAGAAATCAATTTGGCCAATAAACCTGCGGAATTTATCAAAATTTCCCCTATTGGTCAAGTCCCCGTGTTGGTTGATCAAGATGGTACAGTCATTTGGGATTCAACACTGATTGCACAGTATCTAGACGAAACCTATCCACAGCCTAATTTTTACCCGAGCGATCGCAGCCATTGGCTTGAGTGTTGTAAATGGGAAGAACTAGCAGATACTTTAGATGATAGTATTATCCGTCTGTGGGTACAAAACCTTATAGGCGATCAAGCTCCCACTTATTATCGGACAAAATATCAAACATTAATTAATCGTCTTTTGCCAATTTTTGATGAACAACTGCGATCTGCTAAATATCTGCTAGGCGGTGAAACTTGGACAGTAGCAGATGTGGCAGCGTTATGTTCTCTGGGGTACTACAGCCTGCGCTTCAATGAGGATTGGCTTCTTGAGTACCCTCATTTGAGTGAATGGTTCAAGAAGTTACACGAGCGAGAGTCAGTCAAGTCAACTATTCCGATAAAGATTTGATCGACTGATACGATGATCAAGTGCAAAAATTCCACTCATAAGATTGCAAATGCCACAATCAGATCGCCTTCCTCCGCCTCTAAATCCGGGACTTGACTTGACGGCTCTTGCTCCTATGCAGGATGTGACGGATCTGCGATTTATGAACATCATCGCTAACTATGGTAGTCCCGATTACTTCTTCACTGAGTATTTTCGCGTATACGCTAGTTCTAACCTAAATCGGAAAATCCTCAGCTGTATTACAGAGAACTCCACTGATCGCCCCATCTTTGCTCAGATCATTGGCGAGAGCATTCCCGATCTAGTACGCGTTGCCCGAGAGTTGAGCCACTACCCAGTAGCGGGCATCGACCTTAATATGGGATGCCCTGCCCCAAGAATTTATCGTAAAAACGTTGGTGGTGGGCTATTACGTGATCCTGAAAAGGTTAACCAAATTCTTGGCGAGTTGCGATCTTCGGTTGATGGGCTGTTCACAGTCAAAATGCGAATTGGCTTTGAAAATACTGATTTTTTTGATCGTATCCTCGACTATATCAACCTGTATGACATCAATTTGCTGAGCTTGCACGGTCGTACCGTTAAGGAGAAGTATCATAGCGCCGTACATTATGATCTCATTGCACACGCCGTACAACGGGTAAATTGTCCGGTTTTAGCAAATGGTAACGTGACATCATTTTATACCGCAACTGACGTCTTGTCAAGTACAGGAGCAGCAGGCGTCATGATCGGTCGTGCTGCGATCCGAAACCCCTGGATATTTAAGCAAATCCGCCAATATCAGAACAATCAACCTGTTTCTATCGTGACTCTGGGTGAAGTTCGCGACTACATAGACAAACTGTATCGGACGACATGTACACCCACGATACCGGAGCTTGCCCGCGTTAACCACATGAAGAAGTATCTTAACTTCATCGGGCAGAGTGTAGATTCTGAGGGCGCTTTCTTGAGCGATATGCGCCACACTCGGACTGAAGCTGAACTATTTGGAGTCTGCGATCGCTATTTATTAAGCAACCCAGATCAAGAATTCGCCTTGGAGCCATATCCTGGAGTTGTGGCTCGCCCTAGTTGCGAGACTCTTCAAAAGAGCGATCGCCTCTTTGTCCCTCCCTCATCTTTGGTAAACGCGCAATCTTAACAGACTACAGCGCGATCGCCTATTTTAATTCCGCGAGCGCGGTAGTTGTTGGGCAATTGCTATTGTTACCGCACCCTTTTGATTCGAGATTGAGGAACGGAAAATTTGTTTGGGAATCAATAAATTTTGACATTGAGCGGCACACAAAGCAGCAGCTTCCGCAACGCTGAAAGTTCCCACTTCTTTTTCAATAGCTTTATTCGGGTTGGGAACGCAGACAGAACGAAGAATTTCAGAGGAGAAAGTTTTTATAAGAAAATTACGTTCAAGGCAAAGTTCGATTAAACCAACTTCACCTATTTTCACGTCTATAGTCGCAATGCCTGCGATCGCACTTTCAGCTAATTGATTTTCTCTAAACACGTGTTCAATGGCAGCCTCAAGCATCTGCCGAGAAACTCCCTTATTACAACCAATTCCCACCCATAAAAGCAGGGGATGAGGGGAGCGGAAAAATAATAACTCCTGACTCCTGACTCCAATCTCCTGACTCCTGTCTTTGATCATTCTTTTGTTTGAGATGCCTTTAAAATCCTGACTACATTGGCATACCCGTTAAACTCTGCTAGCATCATAGCTGTATAACCACCCGAGTTTTTCAAGTTTACATTTGCCCCAGATTTCATCAACAATTGTACTATTTCGCTATAACCCCGCGCTGCAGCCCACATCAGAGCTGTTGCTCCTGCTGAGTCTTGTAGATTCACGTTTGCCCGGTTTGCTACCAACTGCTGTATCACATTTATGTGATTGTGTTCTGCCGCTTTAAATAAGGGCGTTTTTCCATTCTCTCCTTGAGTATTGACATCAGCGCCAGAATCGAGTAGAGCCTTTACAATCTCTGTATATCCCTGTATTGCAGCCAGTGCTAGAGGTGTCTCCCCCAAGTTTTTCTCATTCACATTAGATCCTTGTTGCAGCAATGCTTCGATAATTTGGCTGTGTCCTTGCAACGCTGCCACAAGAATGGGTGTATCGCCTAAGTTGTTTCTGATTTGTACATCCGCACCATGCTTTAGTAAAACTTGCACTACTTCGTCATATCCTTCGACAACAGCAAGATGCAAAGCCGTCTCACCATCTTTATCTTGAATGTTGACATCAGCCCCGCGAGCGAGTAAAGCGGAAGCGATCGCACTATGTCCTGCCGCCGTTGCTGCTGATAGAGCTGTTCCACCATCTCTGTTTTGAATATTGACATCAGCCCCTGCTGCTAACAATGCTTCAATCACTTCGACATGTCCCAAGTCTGCCGCTACCATCAATACGGTTTCACCTTCTTCATCTTGGATATTGACATCTGCACCAGCTTGTATTAATTCTTGTAAAATAATTGTCTGTCCGAAGCGTACTGCTAGTTTTAAGGCAGTGTCATCATCTTGATCTTTTACACTTACTTTAGCATCTTCAGCAAGTAAGAGCCGCACTATATCGACATAGCCTTTCACAACGGCTGCCATTAACGCTGTACTACCATCTTCATTAATAGCATTGACATCAGCACCATTTTGTAGTAATAACTTTATCGTGTCAAGTTGATGAGCACTAACTGCCAACATCAAAGCTGTCAAACCATACCGTTTTCTAGGTAAGTTGATATTTGCCCCAGCATTGAGGAGCGATCGCACAACTTCAGTGTAACCTAAATTGGCAGCGAACATTAATGCCGTGGTGCCATTGGGATCGCTTATGTCTACCTTTGCACCTGAGGTGATCAGTGCTTGCACTTGCGCTCTATCGCCATTTCTAGCTGCCACCAGCAATAAGAGATCGTTATTTTTAGTCATTTGTCAGTTATTAGTTGTTGATTGTTAGTTGTCAAAAAGGTAATACTAACCGCTTTCTGGGCGGGGTTTGTGGATGTTGTCATTTCTGCTGACAAGTTATCCAAATTAAACCATGACCCACTAACCACTTTTCATCTTCTCATCTCCCCAATCACAATTAGAGTTATGCTAATTTTTATGAAGAATTTATGACAGGGGACAATCGTATGAATTTAGAGCTTTCACCATCGGTTAAATACTGGTCAAACTTCTTTCACCCGATCTTGATGTGGGTGTTATTGTTCGCCTCTGTTTATGCAGCTTATCTAGGACTGCAAGTACAGCGGACTAGAAATGCTAAAGGCGAAGAAAAGAAAGAATTGATTAAAGGGAGATATAACGTCAGACACTTCCAAATCGGTTCAATCATTTTGGCTTTGATGATATCGGGCGCTGTTGGTGCTATGGCTGTCACCTATATTAATAATGGTAAGTTGTTCTTTGGACCTCACCTGCTTGTAGGACTTGGCATGGCAAGTTTGATTGGTTTTTCTGCGTCTTTATCTCCTTTTATGCAGAAAGGAGCAAATTGGGCACGTGTAACTCATATTTTGTTGAATTTTGCACTTTTAGGACTTTTTGCTTGGCAAGCTATTTCTGGTGTCCAGATTATCCAAAGAATTCTTACTCAGGCATAGCTATTAGCCAATAGCCTAAGTTGTTAGTTATGTTGAAGCGCGATCATTATTAAGTAGTTGAGTCATAAAATCCCCTCCATACAGAAAGCTTGGAGGGGTTGTTAGATAATCAATTTTAAATAATAAAAAATAATAGTTTAAGTCAACAGAAGTTTAGTTTCAAGACAAGAATTTACCTCAGGCAGGGTAACCAATACCGTTGTTTGTTGACCGAGTAGGCTTTCAATGAACAATTTTCCAGCATGTAATTTAGCCAGTCGGATCGCTATAATCAATCCTAAACCACTTCCTTGTTGTTCGTAGAGTTTCCGCTCAAATTGCTGGTAAGCTCCGACTTCAGTCACTTGTCGGGTACTCATGCCTCGTCCCTTGTCGCAAATAGATAGGATGAAAAAATTGTTTTCTCGCACACTGCTAACCGTCACAGGTGTGCCAGCACTGGAAAATTTGAAGGCATTGTCAAGCAGTTCTTCAACTAGTTTCTTGAGATATCTTGTGGAAATCTGTATGCTAGCATCAAGAAGTTTTAGGTGTAGATCGGCTTCTCGGTTAGCGGCGCGAGCTTGCAAAATTGCTTGTTCGGCAATGATGGACTTAGCTGAGTGAGTTTGATAATTCCGAAAAGACGCAACTCGCTTACTATCTGTTGCCGCAAGTTCCAGTTCAGCATACACTAAAAAATTTTGAATAAGCCGATGCAAGCGTTTTCCTGAAGTCCGGATGTCTTGTAGCATTTCTAAGCTCTCGGTGGATGATAGCGAACTGTATTCAGCAATCATGAGCTCGGAAAGACCGATAATCCCATTTAGAGGAGTCCGCAGTTCGTGAGGTAGTGATAGGGTAATACTACAGCGTAGTTCATTGAGTTTTTGTGCTTGTTGGTTCTCAATAACAGCTTGTTTTTCTAGTCTTGTAGCGATCGCCTGTAGCAGTTCCCTAGAGCGAAATGGCTTGGTTAGATAATCATCAGCTCCTAGAGACATCCCTGCCCGCAAATCTACTTGATCAGCTTTGGCAGTGAGAAAAATGAAAGGAATTGTAGCGGTGAGTGGATTTTGACGCAAAGTTTTGAGGACTTCGTAACCATCAAGTTCGGGCATCATCACATCACAAATAATCAAATCGGGAAGATGGGAAAGCGCCATTTCCACACCGATGGTTCCGTTCTCAGCGGCGATCACGTCGAAATCCTGAGCCTTCAAGAGGTCTAAAATATTGGCTCTGATGGCTGCCTCGTCTTCAACGATCAAAAGCTTTTTCATCCATTTTCCTCAGCTATTAGTTCAAGGGGTGTGTAACGTCGCTTGAAAAATGCAGTGGCAGTGTGACGGTAAAGACTGTACCCACACCGACTTCACTCTTGACTGTAATTTGACCCCCATGCGAGTCCACAGATTTTTTAACAATTGCCATCCCCAGTCCTGTTCCGGGAATAGTCCCCACATTCTTAGCTCGATGAAAAGGCTCAAACAATCGTTGTAGATCTTCTGGTGGAATTCCAATCCCAGAATCCTCAACTTGAAAAATCACCTCTTCCTTTTGACAAGCTACTGTCACCTGAATAATGCTGCTTGTGGGTGAATACTTAATCGCATTCGAGAGTAAATTCGATAAGATTGGGCGCAAAAGTTTTTCATCTATGCAAGTTGTGGTGCATTCGCCTTCTTCGACAAATACGATCATGTGCTTGCTGCCCGATCCCAGTTGTATTTCCTCCACCAAATCATTACAGAACTTAGATAAATTCAGTGGGGAAGCCTGACACTCTAGTTTTCCAGCTTCCGCTTTGCCTAGCAATAGTACATCATTTAAGAGATTGGTTATCTGTTCCCCCGAGACTTGTATACGTTGGAGATGTTCAACTTTTTTCTCCTCACTCCAGTTTTGACCGTAATCTTTGAGTAATTCGGCAGATAACAGAATTGTGGTGAGCGGGGTGCGAAACTCGTGAGAAGTCATGGTGATGAAGCGGGATTTGAGTTCCGATAGTTCTTTTTCCTGTTTTAAAGCATTGCTTGTGTCTTCCTCTATCAGCTTGCGCTGAGTGATGTCACGCACAATTGCCATCACTTCATTTGATTCACTGAGCACCAACCGAGCTTCCCAATAAGTGATGTTGTTCGACTGAGGCAATTGAAACTCATAGACTTGAAGTTCACCTGTTTGCAAGGCTTTTTCAATCAGCTGGAGAACTGTTGAGGCAATATCTTTGGGTAAAGCCTCAATAATGTTTTTCCCCAGATATTCTCTGGCTTGGAACAAAATCTCACTTTCTTTTGGGACTTTGTAATTCACCAAAATACCATCTCGGCTAAGACGAAACATTAAATCGGGAATTGCGTTGAGGAGAGCGCGGTTGGTAGCGAGACTACTGAACAATGCTTCTTCAGATCGTTTTCGCTCCGTGATATCCGTATAAACACCTACCCACTCTCGGATATTGGAGTCATTGTCCCACACAGGTACAGCACGTACACTCATATACTTATACTCCCCGTCATCACGTCGCAGGCGATGTTCGACTTCGTATAAGATGCCGTTAGTAATAGACTGAGACCATGCCTGTGCTGTATGAGATCGATCTGAGGGGTGGATAGCGTTGAGCCACCCCCATCCCCTAAACTCATCGATGGTTTGTCCGGTGAACGCGCTCCAACTCGGCTGTTCGGTAATAAATTCTCCCTCTGCCGAGGTATCCCAAATAATTTGGGAGGTGGCTTCAACTAGTGAACGATAACGCTCCTCGCTTCTTCTGAGCGCTGTCTCAGCAGCTTGGCGTTCGGCAATCTCGGCTGCAAGTTGTTGATTGGATGCGCTTAAAGCTACCGTCCTTTCCAAGACGCGGATTTCTAACTCCTCATTGAGATGAAGCAGAACAGTTTCTACTTGTTTACGTTCTGTGATGTCTTCTACCGTACTCAATAGACCCACTACATTCCCTTTGATATTATGGAGTGGGATTTTGTTGATATCTTTCCAGTTTTGTTTGCCGTCTGCTGAGAGTAAAGATTCAATGATATGATATTGTGGAATATCTGTGGCTATCACACGATCATCATACTCCCGAAAGCGGTCTGCTGCTTCAGAACTCCATGATAAATTCTCATCTGTCTTACCCACGATTTCTAAGGAATTGTCCAAGCCAGCCGCGTGTGCGAAGCTCCGATTACAACCCAGGTAAACTGAATTTATATCTTTCCAAAAGATGAATTGGGGGATGTTGTCGATCACTAGCTGGAGCATCTGTTTGGAGGAGCGAAGTTTTTCCTCAATACTGCGACGCTCAAGGACTTCGGCTAACAGTTGGTAGTTTGTAGCTTCTAGTTGTTCTAGAGAAGGTAATATTAATGCTTGGGGAATAATTGGTATTAGGGTGATCGCTGTACACACAGAAATAAAAGCGCTCAAGGCTTTAAGGAAACCAAACAACCAGTAACTCGGGTGCCAGAGTGTCCACACATCCATAATGTGAGTGGTGCCACAGGCGATGGTGAAAGCGCTAAATAGTAAAAGTACTTTGGCATAGGGTAAATCTCGTCGTTTTTGAACAAAACGAACGAGCATGAGAGGGATGGAATAGTAGGCGATCGCACTTAGAGAATCGGAGATAATATGCAGCCATATCAACCCAGGCTTCCAGAGGTAACAATGTCCATCTGGAATAAATGAACTTGACGTCAAAACGCTTGATACAAATTCCAGCATTAATTTTTCTAAACTCGTTTATGCAAATCCGTTAAGTGTCGTCCGTCAACGAGTTGTCTAACGCAGCATACACCTTAAATCGCAGGAGTATTTGAGCTTGCGTATATCGTGCAGAAATTCCATTGTTGTGTTGCAAAAACTGACGGCGCTCTGGTAAAAGTTTAAATATTGAATCGTTGATAAATCCAGGACTTTATCGCAATCCTAAATGAAATAAGAACAATTGGTACTATTGTACTAAATTATAACGTACTTCTGTTTATTTATACCTTTATACTTATATGTACGGTACTTCTTTTTTAGCCCTAATTTCAGTGAGAAACAATATTGAATTTACGTAAAAAAAATCCTAAAAAAATATACTAAATTAGTAAAAACACGTAATTCGTTCGAGAAAAATAGTGATGAATAGTATTCTCAAATTATAGTAATCAACTCTCTCATAAAACTTAGATCCGACCCAAGCGTGTCCCCCACTGTCACAATCTGTTTTTACGTGCTATTTTCTATTGTTAATGCAATATTTTATACCAATTAAGACTTAAGTATTGAGATAAATTGTCTGATATAATCTATGCATTTTTAGCGCCTCAACTTTTGATTTTGCCACGAATGAGAGTTTTCCCGTCCACCGTAGGGGCTCTGGAGTCCAGAGCCCCTACAAGTCGGAAACCACCATTATCCCTTAATACACAAGATATTCAATTTGTGTAGTGCGTAAGTCCTAAAATATGAGCCTATTTTGTCTGGCGATAACTAATCCCAAATCTTCATACCTCTAAAATTCGTAATGTGACACTTTAGAGTGCGCGTGGGTGGATTATATTAAGTAAAAAAACGTGGCGTTTTTATCGCCACGTTACGGTAGACTATTACCCTAAAGCATGAAACAAAGTCTTATACCGAATATTCTAAATCTTGAAATCAAACCATAACCTTCGTAGAACTACGGATTTTCTTTTACTGATTGCTTCAGCTGTTAGTAAAAGAAAATCCTAAGTTGACTAAATTCTAATGAATCCCCGTACCTTCCAGTCGCAGGGCTGATTCATTCCCTAAAAGGCGTTAAAAATCAAGGGTTCAGGACATGAAAAATAAGCAAGGCATTCAATCTTAGACCGCCAAATGGTCAACAATTCATGACTTTTGCCCGAATATTTATCGCCAATGCTATTGACAAAATACATACCTTGTCGAATGAATCAACCCTGCCTTCAGGTCAGGGAGAGTTAATGCTGCGTTTTCATCCCAAATATTATTCTTAACTAGCTGAGCGCTTTTTCTTAGGATTACCAGGAAAAGGTAAGCCAACAGATACATGAAAATCTTCTTGTACTTTATAAGTTAAGCGACGGGAGACTTGGCGAACGATTTGGTTGAGTAAGCGCTCGCCTGTCGATTGAATTAAAGATTTGGGCAATCGGTGAATAAACTTGGGAAAATGAATGTGAACTGCCAGATTCAATTCCCATTCCACTCGTGTCATCTCACTCTGAGTGTGAGGATTGTCGTTGAGTGGGTTTTCTACCAATTGTAGCAATGAGTGAAAGTCTACATCATAACCAGGAGCTTGGTAACCGGGAATGGGGATGGTACGAATATGATAAATACTTTCCTTTGGAGGCAAAAGTTCCAAACCAATTTTTGGTTCTACTTCATAACCGAAAGAACCAAAGCGACCAATTGTCAGAGCATAGCCATTCAGCCCCAAAAGTTCCACCTTCATGGGTTCAGCGCAGCGGGAAAACCATGAAGCGTGGTTGTTGAGATACTCAGCAACAGTTTTTGCAGGAGCATACATTTCCATAAAGTCGCTGTAACAACCGTGAAATTTTGAAATTGTCCCAATTGCTTCGTCACGGTTGTCTTCAGTTTCTTTAATACTCCCTACAGACAAAACAGTATCTGTGGTTTCAAGCTTTTGATATTCCTGGTTTTGAGAAAACATAATGGATTTTTATATTGCAAACGCGTCTACCTAAATTAATCATTCCCGTCTTAGGTGCAACTTTTCGCACTAAATCACCATTTTGACCTAAACCTCAAGAATCTGTCATAAAGTTCATTAAATCTCTACAATAGAGAACTGAAAAAAGAGTTAAGAGTTCCCTAAAACAGGATTTATTTATGAAAGCATTCGTAGTCGGGGCAACAGGTGAGACAGGTCGCCGGATCGTACAAGAACTGATGGCGCGGAATATTCCTGTTCGAGCAGGAGTGCGGGATATCGAGACAGCAAGAAGTATCTTGCCCACTGGTATCGATTTAGTGAAAACTGACGTATTAGAACCACAGAGCCTGAGTGCTGCATTGGGAGACAGCACTGTAGTTCTTTGTGCAACTGGAGCAAAACCGAGTTTTGACCCGACAGGACCGTATAAAGTCGATTATGAGGGAACTAAAAATCTGGTAAATGCTTGTCGGCAAAAAGGAATTGAGCATTTTGTCCTCGTTTCTTCTTTGTGTACTTCCCAGTGGTTCCACCCACTCAACTTGTTCTGGCTAATTTTAGTCTGGAAAAAGCAAGCGGAGGAGTATATCCAGACAAGTGGTCTTACCTATACAATTGTGCGACCGGGCGGATTAAAAAATGAAGATAACACCGATTCAATTATAATGCAGGCTGCAGATACATTATTTGATGGTAGCATTCCCCGGCAAAAAGTTGCTCAAGTTTGTGTAGAATCACTTTTTGAACCAGCTGCACGAAATAAAATTGTGGAAATTATTGCCAAAGCAGACATACCTTCTAAAAGTTTTAGAGAACTTTTTGCCAATGTTAATGTTGCGTGAGTAGGGGCAGGTTTTCCCGATTAATTTTGTCTGGTAAGTAGATCTGATTAAACCTGCCCTTACAGAAGACAGGAAGCGTGGAGACAGGAGTAGGGGCAGGTTTTCCCGATTAATTTTGTCTGGTAAGTAGATCTGATTAAACCTGCCCTTACAGAAGACAGGAAGCGTGGAGGCGCGGGGTTAGGGGGGAATTCAATTAAAAATTAAAAATGCAAAATGTCAAATTTTTAATTTTTAATTTTTAATTCTTCATCTCCCACTCCCCAACGCTCCTGGGCAAGAGTGGGACGGCAGATGCTACAACGGTGGTTCCCTCCAAAGGCGAACCCCCCGAATTTCTAATCAAATGTTGCCGCCGCTCAGACGAAAGGGCGTTGCATGCAACTGCCTCCTCCTGTCTCGCCTTAGCCTTGTCGCGAACTTTTTCTGGAACGAGGCGTCAAAAATTTTTGTTATCTTTGAAATAACTGTATTAAGCAATTTTAAGGAGTTGGACTCTGAATAGTCTTAAACTTAAAGGCGTTGAAAAATTTATAGGACCAATAGCCTCGCTTCTTTGCTTGGTATATTTGTTACAGTGGTACATACATGGTGACTTAAGATATCACCTCGATCCCGTCTTTGGCATGAAACAGCCACCTTTAGTGATGAAAGGTGGCGATCCGTATATTCGCGCTCTCATGCGAACTATATCAGCGAGTGAGGCTAATGCCTACCGTCCTTATTCGCTTTTGTATGGTGGACAACACGCTAACGACTTGAGCCAACATCCTAATGCTTGTATCACAATTGTCGTTGGTCCCCATCAGGGAAATTGTTCCACAGCAGCTGGTAGATATCAAGTCATCAATACGACTTGGGATCAAATTGCTCGCCGTTATCATCCAAACCCCACGCACTTTATATTTTGGACTTCTTATAGTTTTGAACCAGAGTATCAAGATGCAGTCGTTTACCGTTGGCTAGGGGATTCCCAATTTTGGGGAACTGATATTTCTCAACTCCTGCATCAAGGAAAATTAAATGAAGTCTTACGGCGATTATCTCCAACCTGGACAAGTTTGGGATATGGTATTGAGAATAATTCGATGAGTCGATACCTACCTCAGATTTATAAAAAAATGTTGCAAGATGAACTTCAAGCAGCTAAGTAGTTTGGCACAAAAAACCTAACTATGTAAACAAATGTTTATCGGCTTTTCTCGGAATGTGGAAAAGCGAAAAAGATTCGCGAATTAAAGTTCGCGAACCAATCTAATGTTCTCTATATTTAGATGCTTCCTCCGCCAAATCAGTAAAAACTTGCTACAGTGTGCCAATTACCCACTGTCAAAAGTCACTCATTCAAAAGTCAAAAAAACTATTTTTTGGATGCAAGCCCTGATCATTTATGGAAAATGAAAAAAAATGTATTTCGAGACACCTAGTGCAAGAAATACTAATTCCTTACTACTACTAGCACCATTATTTATTTATGGGAATTAATTTTGACTTTTGACTTCCTCCGAAGGAGGCGTGACCGCCTATACTACACAACACTACGGTAATTGAACTGTGAATGGGGCAGTTCCTTGATGAGTAGCCGTTATACCATTTAGACCGACACTTGTTGTCGAAGATCCTGTAGATCCCTGATCATGATAAATTATACCATCTGGACCAATAGTGATGTTGATGGCACCCAAATCGCTTGACGAACCAACAGTAACATCACCACCATTAATACTCATTAACTGCTCGTCTGATAATTCTTCGCCAGATTCAAACTTCTGTAAGCTTTTCATGTTTGTTCTCCGTAAGTTAGATTAAACGTATATGTTGATTCACAACCACTGAGTTTGATTTTTTTGGGAAAATCAGACTCAATCTCAGTGATTTTGCGTATCTTTGTATTATTGTATAATTTCTACGCTATAAGCAAATTAACTAATTGTATATTTTTATAACATCTACCATTAGTTATAAAAAAACTTATTTAGTACCTGGTGGCGGAAATATACATACCATTTGTAACTGCCAGAAAGCCTACAATCCAAGCTTTTTTAATTTGTAATTTTTAATTCCGTGTAGCGGTACTAGCCTCCACCCATTGAACGATGTAATCTTGGTAACAGACCATCGCCACCCTGCTAACTGTTTCGCTTGCTCAATGGTGGTAATTTGACAGCCTTGACTGTTTGTTGCTCAGGTGTTCTTCCCACTTAAAAATTGTTAGCTGCTGGAACAGGTGTACTGCCGGATTGAGTTCAACGATAGGTGCATCGAAATGAGTGTCATATCCCTCTTGTTCTGCCTCAACGGCAATCCCATCTTGGCTCAGAAGCGGTTTGATGAGAAGTGGATTGGCAATCTTGAGTACAATGGTCATTAGCCATTGGGGAATTCGCATTGGGGTGAAGGGAATCTTGAGCGCGTCGAAGTAGAACAAGAAGAAGGCGCGGGTAGTACGCTCATCAATCGGTAAAATCAAGCACCAATGTTTAATTTTTTCGTCGGTGTTTGACCACTGGTAAGGATACTCGTAACACAGTTCCATAGAGTTGGTATCGACTCGCTGGCGATCAACAAAAAGCCCGGAAATTCGACCAGTTCCCACTTGGGAGTCGTAGCTTACAAAGACGCGATCGCCTATCATCTCAGACTTCGTCAGCTTGGCATCGATAAAGGGACGATACTTACGATGCAGGTAGGCGTGGGTAAAATCGCTGACATTGTCGATGATCATCGAGTGGTGTGCTTTCCAGGTAAAATCAATCGGTATGCACGCCCAGCGATCTTTGCCTTCTAGTTCTGGAATATCTGGAATCTGCCTTTGTTCGGCTAGCGACGGTTCGCCTGGAAAAATCCAAATCAAATCGTAACGAACTTTGACTGGATAGGTACCCACTTTGCAAGAGGGCATCCGATTGTCAAAGAGGTCGTGAGGGATATCGACGAGCTTTCCCTCTCCGTTGTATTGCCATCCGTGGTAGGCGCACAGGAGGTTGCAGCCATCTACCTGACCAAGAGAAAGCTTGATCTGGCGGTGGGCACAGCGGTTCTCCAGCGCTCTGAGCTTGCCATCAAGTCCCCGATACAGAGCGATGGAGGTTTTCCAGAACTTGACCTCGACTACCTGGCCGGGCTTGATGGCGCGGTCATATTCGACCGCATACCAGTAATCTGGGTTCATGCCAGCGGAACGTACTTTCTGGCGTCGGTTTTTTGCCTCGGTAAATGTGGGAGGAAAAGATGCGGTAGATTTTTGATGGTTAATGTCCATTTTGAATTCTGAATGAGAGAATTTTAAATTTTGAATAACTTCAAAATTTCTTCTGATAGCGCACCAGGCAAGGTTGCCGTGGTCCAACAACAAAGGTAGAGTAATCAGGCTGGTAATCTTGATGAACTAACTCTAGGTCGAAACGCTGCAACAAGACGCTCCAAATCACCTTAACCTGCTGGAAAGCAAATGCCTGCCCAATACAACGGTGCCTCCCACCGCCAAACCCCATCAGAGCGTATGTAGCTTTGCGGTCTTCTTCTCGTCCGAAGGCAAAACGGTCGGGATCATAGCAGTCGGGATTACGGAAGATATCGGGGATGCGGTGCGACACGGCTGACGAAACCATCGCCAGTCCACCCGCCGGAATGTGATATCCTTCATACTCGAAGTCCTGCAAAATCTTCCGCATCAGCATAATCAGCGGCGGACGCATTCGCTCAGCCTCTTTGATGGAGCGTTCTAAGACAACTAAGCGGCGCAGTGCCTCCAGGGACACTTGTGCGTGACCCAGCACCTCTTGCTGTTCAAGCAAGATTGCGGGAAGATACTCGGAGTGCTGCAACAGCAAGATTCCTGTCCAGGCTGCCAGCACGGCACTGGTGTGCTGACCAGCAAATAGAAGGGTCAGCAACAGGCCAGTGATGTTGTCGTCGGTTAGGGCACTACCATCTTTGTAGCGGGCAGTCATTAATGTTTGCAGGAAATCTTCACCTTCAGTGCCATGCGATCGCCTTTGGGTTATAATCTCAGAAATCAGCTCAACCATGCGGACGCGAGCTTTGTCGCGCCGCTTAAACGAAGGCAGCGGCAAATACGGTTGGAAGAAAGCAAGCAGATTGATTCCGCCTTCCAGGTCATGGTACAAATCGGCAAATTCACTTGTGAGGTTTTGGCGGAATTCCTGACCGATCAGGCAACGGCTGGCAATGAAAACCGTTAGCTCATTCATGGCATTGAGGAGGTCAACCTCGCCCGAATGACCCCAAGAGTCAAAGTAGGCAAGGGCTTCCTCAACTATAAACTGGGCATATTGCTGCAACCGTTCTTCGCGCAGTGCTGGGAAGACAAATCCGAGCTGTTCGCTCATGATTTCGGGGCTGGCATCGTAGGCTATGCCAGCCCCGAAAATCGGTACCATAAACTGGTACGCTTCCTTGGCACTTAACTGGTGATCGGGGGCGCGGAAGAACGCTTCGTTTGCTTTAGGACCAGTTAGAACTGTAACCTGAGAACCTGCTAGTAGAAAAGAGAAAATATCGCCGAACTGATCCCGCCCGCGTTGTAGAAGTCCGATTGGATCGCGATGAAACTCGAAAGCGTGTCCGAGATAAGGCAATCCTCCGCGAAGTACCGGAGGAGTTCTCTTGAGATTGCTGATGATGGTGCTAGTCGTACTCATATACCAATACCTAAAGGTATAGTCTGATTTTGGATGAGACCTCTTCGTGCAAAGCATTCGTATGCTTCGCAAATAGCATCTTTTATAGGCGTAGTTTGGTATCCTAATTCGTTTTTGGCTTTGCTACAATCGGCACGGCGGTGCATCCGCAAAATTCGCACGGCTCCGGAAGTGAAACGTCGAGGCATATTTGGGAAAAATCGGGGAAAGACGAAGTCTGCTACTCCAGCAATGCCAGCCATTACTGCACCCGGTAAGCGCAGTTTGGGACGATCGCGTCCGGTAACTTCCTCGAATATTCCCATCAATTCATCAACGGTGACAAACTGGGTGCTGAAAATGTAGTTTTGTCCGGGGCGTCCCTTTTCCATCGCTAAGATATGCCCTTCGACGATATCTCTAGCAGCGACAAACTCAAACCCACCTGGGACATAGGCTAGCAGCTTGCCGTTGGCAAAGTCGATAAGCGTGCGTCCCATACGGGAGGGCTTAAAATCGTTGGGACCGAGAATGGCACATGAGGTAGCAATAACTACGTTTAGACCATCAGCATATGCTTTCAAGCACTCATGCCAAACACAGGATTTTGTAAATCCGTAAGGCAAGTGCGGGTAAAAAGGATTAAAAGGGACGGTTTCGTCACTGGGCTGGGATGGGTGGTGACCGATCGCGCTAAAAGAACCTGAAACTACAACTCGCTCCACGCCAGTATCTAGGGCTGCGCGAAGAATGTGGATTGTTCCGGTGACATTGCAATCGTAGATTTCCTGCTTGAAATGGGTGTCGCCGTCGAGGGTGGAGACGTTTGCAGCACAGTGGTAAATGCGATCGCATCCTCTCACGGCTGCCACAACGGAGGGAAAGTCTCGTAAGTCACCGTAAACCCGTTCTACGTCCAAACCATCAAGAGCAGTGTTGTTACTCCCCTTACGCAAGAAAACCCTGACGGCGTATCCATCTTTAAGCAAGCGCCGCACCAAGTTTGCTCCCAGGTGCCCACTACCGCCAGTGACTAGGGTTTTCACTGCTGATGCTGACATAAGTTCTCCACTAGATAAATTTCACAAAAAATATGGATACGGGTATCCGAACGACCCAGGTGAGGAGTATCAAAAGATACGGTATGTTAATGGCGATAATTTTGGATAATTTTATGATGAGTTGTTTGCTCTACTTTTGCGGGAAGACATGAATAACAGGATTTCCCGTAGCAACCTCTGCATCGACAGTGTTCTGCACTCTGTTGAAAATGGCCGGTCTGTAGCCAACGGAAAACATAATTTTGAGAATCATGGTAGGCAGAAGATGTAGGTTGCTAACTATCGAAACAATTGTGAATAGTGTAGGAAAACTAACGAATCCAGCAATGCGCCACCACCCACCGTGGCGCAGGAATGTGTCTCGCGACTCCCAGCGATCTTTGCCGTTGACGTAAGGGGGAATATCTTCAAAGGTATGGGATAGTGTCTCGAGCAATCCGAAAACGTAAATCCACAGCAGTGGGTTAGCTACAGCAACTGTGGGTGCGTACCACGGGGCATTGGGTACTTTGACAACCTCATAAAAGCACGTGGCGTTGAGCCATAAGACGAGCAAGAAGAACGCGGTGACGACGCCTGCGTGCCAGACTTGGCGCGGAATAGCCCACAACAGGTGAATGATTGCCATCACGAGCGCGTAGATAAGCGCACCGTTAATAAAAGGCGCATGACTGTCTAATTGCCATTGCGCGAAGAAAACCATTGTAAAGTGCGCGATCGCAGGAATTGTGAAGTAGTGCGCCAACTTAGTTCTCCAATCCTGGTGGAAGATTTCAAATGTGTACAGTTGGTACATCAGATCGAAGAAATCCCACTGCACGCGTGGCACAACCCACCAGTAAAGGAAAAAACGCTTGAGAAAGTTTTTCCCTTGGATGTGAATTTTCTCTTGCTGCATTTTTATATTCATCAACTACCTACAATTCTGGATAGCTCAGGACAATGCGAATAGTCAGACAAGGGTGTTTTACCCTACAGTTAACTTTTCTGGTGTCGTGGAGAGTTTCTCTGAAGAGGTGTTCAAAGCCTGTGCCTCCGAGTAGAACTGGCTAGCCCAGCGCCGATATTGCATAATTGGTCCGTCGCCGTCAGAAAGCAAGGGATAACTTTTGTAAACTTTGTTTTCCCAGATGGGGATGTCCTTTCTAGTCGCTCTAGAAGTTTCTGCAATAGCCTGCTTCTCTAAAAGGCGAGTTAAAAAAGGGATGGAGTGCTTCTTGCTACTGATAAGATTGCGGTAATCAACATGCTCTTCATCAATCGGCGTTATTGTAGAGACTAGGATAAATTCATATTCAACTATTCCCGTTGAGTGAACCTGAATAAATTGGTAGCCTAAGCCGTAGTGGGAAGCTTCCACCAAGCTTTTCAATTCAATACCTAGTTTATGAGACAAAAATAACTTTGAGTGCGTGAGTTCGGTTAAGACAACACCATCTATCTTCTGGGACGTGTCTTCGACAGTACTGAACGCTTCTTTATGCAGAACCAACATGTGTGTCATGTCTACAGAGTTCTCAAATATCTCCTGAGAATGGGTACGAATCTTGTAGCTAAGTGGGTGGAAGGGAGTCCATTCTTTTGGATTCCACGTAGAGAGTGCTGGTATTTGCCAAGTGGGAGGTTCTCCCTGAGCGTGGTAGTAAACCATAATCAGCCCATTTATCTCACAAATCGGCCAGGAGCGAAGCTGGGCTTTTGGCGGTATCTTACTGGCATAAGGGATATCAACGCACTCACCTTGAGAGTTAAAAGCCCAACCGTGGAAGGGGCAGCGGATGGTGTTTCCTTCAACGCAGCCACCATATCCCAGGTGTGCTCCCAGGTGTGGGCAGTAAGCATCAAATACTTGCGCTTTGCCCTCTTCTGTACGGAACAGGACGAGGTGTTGACCGAAATAGTACAGTGGCATGACTTTTCTAGGAGGAAGCTCGTGACTGTAAGCAACTAGGAACCAACCATTGGGAAAGGGTGTGAAGGGGAAGCGTTTCATGTCGATATTGCGAGGATTATACAGTTGACAGGTTAAATTTTCAAGCTGATAGAAGAGTTTTCAAGTAGTTCGATCCCGTCTTATATACTGCAAACGGCTAACATCTGGACTTTTATAAACATCGTGTAAGCGTTACTTGATAAAGCTTTTGGTGATTATTGAATAGTATTGCTCCAAGCCGTTTTTATTCTGCATCCGAAGAATACTAGCGAAACCCAGGTCAAAATGACCTAATTTTATTTTATTTTAATTTTATTTTTTAATCTTTGGCATAATGAGTATTGCTGAACGGGTTGGGATGGCGCATTCTACGCCCCTAGCTCCTCTGA
This sequence comes from uncultured Scytonema sp., assembly GCA_937873135.1. Taxonomy (GTDB): domain Bacteria; phylum Cyanobacteriota; class Cyanobacteriia; order Cyanobacteriales; family Nostocaceae; genus Rhizonema. Next base: position 39,254 of record CALMVQ010000053.1, read on the forward strand.
ATAGAACTGGCGAACCCAGTGCCGATATTGGCTAATTGGCCCATCTCCCTCACAGAGCAAGGGATGGCTCAGGTAAACCTTATTCTCCCAAATTGGGATGTCCTGTTCAAAGTTCTTACTCACCTCCGCCATAGTCTTTTTCTCTAAAGCGCAAGTAACCACTTTGCTGAAAAGCTTCTTCATACTGAAAACGAAGTGAACGTCAACATACTCCTCATCAATTGGCGTCAACAGGAATATGGATAAGGCACTAAATTCACCCATCAACTTCATCGAGGAATAACCAATTTGGCAGCCTAACCCGTAGCTAGTAACTTCCTGAAAACTCTCTACCTCAATTCCCAGTTTTCCAGCAAAAGGCAAGTGGTACTTCGGAAACATACGGCAGATAAATACTGGCCCTTCTATCTCCGAGGAAGTATCTTTGACAGTGCGGTACGTTTCTTTATGTAAGAACAACACGTGAGCAGTGTCCATCGCGTTCTCGCCCATCTCTTGGAGATGGGTGCGGATTGTCCAACGACGCCGCTTGAAAGAAGTCCATTCCTCTTTCGTCCATTTTGGGAATTCCGGTATTTTCCAAGTGGGGGGTTCTCCTTGCGCGTGGTGGTACACCATAATCAACCCGTTGACTTCACAAACTGGCCAAGAGCGCATTTGCGCTATTGACGGCACCTTGCTGGCATAAGGGATGTCAACGCATTCACCGTCACAGTTGAAACTCCAACCGTGAAACGGACACCGGATTGTGTTGCCCTCAACTTTTCCCCCATATCCCAGATGAGCTCCTAAGTGGGGGCAGTGTGCGTCGAACATATGCGGTGTGCCATCTTCTGCACGAAAGAGAACAAAGTCTTTTCCGAAATAGTGCAATGGCATGACTTCTCTTAGAGGCAGCTCGTCGCTGTAAGCAACTCGGAACCAACCATTGGGAAAGGAAGAAAATGGTAGACGCCTGTTTATGCGGGGATTACTGTTATCCTTCGCTGCCGACTTAAAGATTGGCTTATGCATTTTTGTTAAAAAGTTCTTTGAGTATCGATCTTCCGTAAATCCAAAGAGCCCGGAATACACTTTTCAAATCTAATGTACTGAAGAGAGAATCAGCGAATCCAAAAGGCAACATGAGTGGAATTGGTCCTCTGGCGTATTCCAGCACCCAAGCGTTCTCTTTTATACACAAGCCCTCGCTCTGAAATTTCCCTAGATAATACCTATCTCCTGCTTTGCGAACTACCCGTTCAAATGGACGAGCTTCGCAAAAGTACCACAATTCTCCATCAATAACGAAATCATAGATTTCCGTGAAGTGGCGACCCGTATGCCCTGCGGTGCCAATGGAAGTGCCAAAAATTAAAAGATACTCGTTGAGGGAAGCGTGTAGCACAGAGACAGCATACATGCAGCCTCCAGCGTTGTTAATTATCCACTCGATTTGTGGACAAATATGACCTGGATATTTTTGCTCTAATTCCGATCTAAGAGCTTCAAACATGACTTCGTAAGGTAAACCGATACTTTTTTGGGATATCGCGTGCAAAATATCCGGCTTAAATATATAAGGCATATTTTTTACAATTCCTAAGTAGAAATAGGTTTACGTGCTTGCCAGTGACCAATGAGGAAAGCACCCGCTCGTACTCCGTCTAACAAAGCGTATCCACCATCAGTAAGTATCCGCAGGACAGGGGGTATTAACCAAGGTACTATACCGTGAATACCCTGAATTATCGTGTTATCAAGAATTTCCCAATTCCGTAAAATGTTGCCTCGCTCAGCAAGATCCTCAAGTGTCTCTACCTCCAAACCAGCGGTTAGCAGATACTTACCAAGTTTATCCAGAGTAATCAAGTGCGGTACAGCATAATATCTACAGATTGGCTCAATATACTTTTCCTCCTCGTCAGCGGTTAGTCCGTCCTTACACATCCAATCATTACCAAGGAAAACTCCTCCAGGACGCAGAACCCTAGCACACTCTTTGTAAAAAGCTGCTTTGTCAGGCATATGACAGCCTGCATCAAACATGTAAATACCATTAAAAGACTCATCAGCAAAAGGCATTTTCATAGCATCAGCGAAGATAAATTCTGTCCTCTCAGACAGTCCCCGTTCGGCGGCACGCTGACGAGCAATTTCAATATGTCGCTCAACGATAGTTATACCAGTAATGTGGGCACCTGAATATTCAGCTATATTCAGAGCAGGTCCCCCTATACCGCAGCCAATATCGAGTATTTTCATACCAGGACAGAATCCGCCTTTATTGGCAATCATTCGCTCGGTTGCCACTAATGCCTCATGCAGCTTTTCCGAACCAGTAAATAGAGCAAAATGAAAAGAATCACCCCAATTTTTACGATAAGTGTCAGTGACAAGATTGTAGTAGTTCTGCACCATTTCCTTGTAATTTGTAACCCGAACAGTGGGGTTATCAATTATTACCTGAGTTACTAAGTCTTTCATGTTGGCTGTCGCTAAATAAATCCACAAGAATCTTCTGTTGACCTGAATTTGCTATCTAAGCAATCTTCTTTAGGAATATCAAAATTTTATGGCAGAGAATAAATATTTTTTGATGTGTTGATTATCTCAAATGTAAGAATTCAGCACACAGGAGTCAGGAGTCAGAATTCATCAGGAATATATCATTATTGGTATATTGATTTCATCAAATGTTCTCCTGATTCTTTAACTATTCTGACTCCTGGATTCTGACGGATGTATTCTTACTCTCAAATTATTGGTCATAGAACTGTTCTGCCCAACCTCTAACTTGCAGAATTGGCCCATCACTATTGCAAAGTAAAGGAATAGTTCGGTAAACTTTATTCTCCCAAACTGGAATGTCGTGATTTATGTTTGCAATAGCATCTTGCAAAAGCCTGTGATGTAAGAAGCTAGTGATCAATTTACCAAATACTTTCTTAATACTGAAAAGCAAATTCATTTCCACATACTCTGCATTAATTGGCGTTGGTAAGAATACGCTAAATGTGTTGACTTTAACTGTATCACTAATATCGACTCTCACATCATTACAAACACGACCCATTCCATCCCAGATATGTTTCATGAATATATCGTAATTTCTGCCAAATAATTTGAAGAAGAACTGATTCTGCTTCCCATATTTAATACCAACAGTGTTGATAAAGGATGAGCCATTATTTTTTTCTACACTAATACTTGTGATGTCACCAAACTTATGTAAAATGGGTAAGTGTGCTGTATCTGCACCATTCTCAGCAAATTCTTGAATGTGTGTGCGAATTTTCCAACTATAGCGCTTGAAATCAGTATATTCTTTCGGATTCCATCCAGAAAGTTCTGGCATTTCCCAAGTCGGAGATTCTCCTTTGGCATCATAGTATACCATAATCACCCCGTTGACCTCACGAACTGGCCAGGAGCGAATCTGAGCTTTTGGCGGCGTCTTGCTGGCATAGGGGATTTCAACGCAGTTACCCTCACAGTTGAAAACCCAACCGTGAAACGGACACTGGATAGTAGTACCATTAACTTGACCTCCATGCCCCAAGTGTGCTCCTAAATGCGGGCAGTGTGCATCAAACACATGCGAAATGCCATCTTCTGTCTGGAACAGTACTAAATCTTTTCCAAAATAATGTAACGGGATTACTTTTTTTGGACTTAGCTCGTCGCTATATGCGACTTTAAACCAACCATTGGGAAAAGAGGTAAATGGAAAACGTGTCATATCAACCCTCAAGTATTTACAGAACATTGTGAGTACTCAGTCAGTGCAGATTTCTCTCGCATTCTTTAAGAGCGGCGACAGTAGAGGCGAAATCTTGCAAGTCCCAATAGACGCATTCCACATTTAAACCAGCCATCGTAGTTTACTTGTCCAACAGCAAGCTCATTGCTCCAAGCTACTTGAAACCAGCTATTAGGAAATGCAGGGTAAGGAAACTGAGACATATCTAATTTATTCTCTTTGATAGCAAATTTAAACACTTTCTAACGAGATCCGTTCTCTTCGACGTGATTCATACAGTCCCAAAGCCCAGACAGGGAAATAGCTACGATAGAGGGTATAGTCCAATAAAGCAGTATGGAAAAAAACGCCAGCCCAATCTTGCTTTGGCCATTCACCATTTTCTAACTGCATATTCACTAAGAAATTTGCTCCTTTGGCGATCGCATCCCAATGATTTGTCCCCACAGCAAGTAAAGCCATCATTGCCCAAGCGGTTTGAATAACTTGGCTTTCAGTGTGTTCAACGTATTGATTTGTTAAACATCCTTGAAAATGTTCTCCCCATCCTCCATCTAATCTTTGTTTACTTACTAACCAGCGACACGCTTTGCGAAGAGCTGGAGATTTAGTTTCACCAGCAGCTAATAAACCACGAATCCCGAACATAGTCCCGTAAATAAAATTTACACCCCAAAAACCTGGCCACGAACCATCTGGCATTTGCTTTTTGAGTAACCATAACTTTGCTTGTTGAATGGCTATGTCAATCTCTTCCCCCATTACATCTGGATAATGCAAACGATATTCTCCCAGCGCTTCTACGCACGACGCTGTACACTCAATATATGAATGCTCTGTCATTGAGTTGCCAAACATCTCGGCGGGATTCATCCACTCTAAAGTTGAAGCTATTTTTCGCCGTTCATAGCTTCCAAACCCGCCATCAGAGTTTTGGCATTGGAAGAGAAATTTCACCGCGTTTTGTAAATTGCAAGAACTAAGCACTGTAGACGGCGCATTAGTCAGAGCTAAGAGTGCTTCAGCCGTACAGTCACTTACAGCCCAACCATGCCAAACTCCTGCAAAGCAAAATCCCCCTTGAGGATTGATACGGTGAAAGTGTTGATAGTTGGGAAAGCTTTCTCGTATTTGTTGGCTTGCTAGAAATGTTTGCGCTTTCAGAAGGCTTGCAGAAACATCTAAATTAGAACTTGCTACTTTTAAAGCTTGAATGGCAAATGCGGTGTCCCAGGTGCTACTACGCGCACCAGCAACCCGCAGTCCATTTTGCTCATCCTCCCACATCCACCCTTCTAAGCGGTTTATAGCCTGATGAAGGTCTTGAGCGTTGTGATCGCGCAACCACAAAGCAACAATATTAAGTAACCCACTAACAGGAGATAGGCTTGTATAGTCTGTTGTTTGTAATTCGTATTGTATAGATTTTATCAGTTCATGACTAACTCTTTGGCGCAAAGCTTTGGAGTAAAAGGTTTCATAAATATTAGTAACGTAATAAATAATACGTAATATCGCAGTGGGCGGATTATAGACATCCTCAGTTCTGAGAGCATTACGTGCTGCCTTCCATGTGATCGTATTGTAATCACTCACATATAGTTCCTGGCGTAATTCCTCAATCAAGGCTGTAAGTGAAACTTGAAACTTGCGACCATAAATAAAGCCCATCGGCATATAAATCAGCCGAGTATGACAGTAATAATTCTTGGGATGAGCAGGAAGCCAATCTGGTAACAACCACGCTTCTGGTAATACTGGGTTCACGCCCCGCCAGTCATATAGATTCAACATAGCAAGCCAAAACTTACCCCAGCTTGGAATTGCTACAACTCCGCCCTGCTTGTGGATAAATTGCTGTGCGGGAACTAAAAGTGGATCGTCTTTATCCACTCCTAAAATGCGGGAAGCCACATATACAAGAGTTGTCGTAAAAAGATAAGGCTCAGACTGATTATGTAAACCCCACAAGCCGCTAGATAAGCGGGTTGCAGTAAATTGAAGCAGTACGGCTTCTCGCCGTTGTTGAGAAATAGGTGTTTGAGTAATGTAACAGGTTAACGTATACTGGGCTGTTAGCATGGCGCACCACACGACTTCCCCTTCCCAAGAACCATCAGTTGCTTGCTGAACAACAAGAGCATTAACACCACGTAAGAGAGCGTTTTTGCTATCTGTCGGAAGAGACTGGGAAGATGGTAAGGATGAGGAAAATTTTTCAGCTTTCATTTTCACGTTACTTATTAGCAAATATGACACAAAGCACTAGTACAACAAGGCAAAAGTAAAAAGTAAAAAGTAAAAAGTAAAAAGAAAGAACCTTATTTTGTAAGGGTTTTAACTATTTCAGATGGGTGGTTTATTTCCGCCGATCTGTACTAGTGGAAGGAGTCAGGAGTAGGGGCAGGTTTTACAGATTGATTTTAAAGCCGATAAGTTAATCGGCAAAACCTGCCCGTACAGGAGTCAGGAGTCAGGAGAGAAGAATACATATCTAGACTCGTTTTTAAGCTGTTTGAAACTGTCTGGTTTTTTTTGCCGCCCTCTACTAGTAGTCTGTCAAGTCAATGAAAGCCGGGTTAACAGCACCAAGAAAAATCTCTTTCCCCCCCTGCTTCCCATGCTTCCCCTGCCTCCCCTGCAAGCCCTAACCCGTCAATTTTAGGTTGACAGACTACTAGTGGAGGGTTCTACGGACAAGACTGGCCGCTGGCGAGCGCAACCATTGACCAAAAGATTGTAAAACTTTTGTTCCATGTTGCCACTGACGTTTAGAAACGGTATCGTTAATAACGTATACTATAGCCAAAGCAACTCCTTTGATAAATGACTTGCCAAAAAATAACAAATTAGTTTCTGCTCCTGACAACAATCGCATAGTAGATACACAATAAGTAGGGTTTTGACGCCACATTTGGTAAATACCTTTACGAATAGCTACAGCACTATCGTCATCGCGGCTAAATACTTCATGAAGGCTAGTCGCCAGCATTTCTGGCACATAAGTATGTATTTTGCGATCACGTCGATAAGCCTCAAAACTTTGACTGCGAACAAGGCACTCGCCATCCAAAAATCCCGTAGTCATCCCCGTTGCTGTCATTGGGTGAAAATGCCCAGTGGCATCACCTACTAATGCCAAGCCATGACGACCATAATGAGTACGAGAGCTAAACTGGTTCGCAGCCCAAGCAATTTTACTGTTTTGTAAAGCTTGTCGAAATGCTGGTAACAAGGACTTGGGCAATACCTGACTGTAAGCATCCCATAAATAAGAAGCTTTTTTTTGAGAATCAATTGGCACATCTAAGCACATACGGACTTGCCGCGATCCAATACGATATATTAATGCGGGGCCAGGTCCTCCCAAAAACACATGACCAAAACTTTCAAAAGGTAATTCCACATCTTCTAACAACACTCCAGCCATATAAGAAACGAGGGAGTAATGATTAGAAATATTTAGGGTTTTTCTGGCAAAAGAAGAGCGACCATCAGCGCCAACAATGCATTCAACTGAGATAGTTTGAGATTGTTGATGCTTGATATCTAAGAAAGTGAGCTTTTGCCCCTCGATATCAATAACCTTAGCGCCAAGAATTAACTGGATACTTGGATGATCATCTGCGGTTTCTTGTAGTGCCGATACAAGTTTGTTATGCTCACAGCTAAATCCTACTAGTTCATCAGGGTAATTGAGTTTAATTGGCTCAGTACCATCATCAGGAAAAACGACAAAGCCAAGACCTGTGGTATGTTCTAATGCCTGTAAATTTGACCAAGCACCAAAATGCTGTAAAATTTTGACCGCCGGAGGATGTAACCATTCACCTGCTAAACGTTTGGCACTTTTGGGCTGTGCTTCAAGTATAACAACAGAATAACCACTATAAGCAAAAGCTAAAGCTGTGATACAACCAACTGGCCCCGCACCAATCACAGCGACATCGGGAGTTAAAGGTAGCCTTTTCATAAGACTTTTATAAGCAACCAATTACCAAAATTGTTTGCTAATTGTTCATTATATATGCACATTAAGCTAATATAAAAAAGGCACCATACGAAACTTAACTTTTTGACAGTAAACATCCCACAGTTCCCCATACTTATTGCGGCAACGTTGCTCATCACGCCAAGCTCGATGGGGTAGTAGGATACACAACCACAACGGCAAGAAGTAAGGAATGATGGAGTCAGTACCGCTAGTTAGGCTCAAAACGAAGTAAACACAAATTTCACCTGTGTAGTTGAGCTTGCGACCAATTCCCCACCAGCCCGAAGTCAATAGCTTTCCACCGATAGTTTGAGCTGGCTTACCCCAGATAGTTGTATTGGGGTCTTTCTTAAAGGAGTGCTTTTGAGCGTTGGAACCTCGGAACATCGACAACCCACCTAAGTAAAGCAAGCTAATCCCAACTATCGTAGAGACTGGCATAGGATCAATTTGATCAACTACATACCAGCCAACAACGCTGTAGAAGAACGGCACTAGAACTAAATCACCCCACACCAACATGAATCCGAACTTCTCAGCAATAATGTCCCATGTTGAAAGCATGAATTCCTCGTAATAGTAGTGCGTCGCTAGATATCCCCACCAGAACAACTGGAACATCCACATTTGAGTCGAGATAAGACCGTAGGTTTCGTACTGTATGTAGGCAAATGAGCCATTGATCAGCCCTAAACCAATCAGAGATGGCTGGTAAGTAGTTACGCAAAATTAATTATATATTTTTCTCCATAATTACGAAATATTT
>CALMVQ010000054.1 GCA_937873135.1 uncultured Scytonema sp.
TATTCGCGAGATAGCCTCGCGAATAATGTGTTTCTGCCAAATTGGGATGCTCCCGAAGTAGATGCCTACTCTAGTTGGAAGAATTTAGTTGAAGCAGTAGAAGAAATATTTCGTAATTATGGAGAAAAATATATAATTAATTTTGCGTAACTACTTAGCAGAAGTACTAAAGAATACTATAAAATCCTAAATAAGCATGGGCTTCGGCTAGGAGTAAATTTTCAGGGTATAGAACATTTGTGGCTTGGTAAACGAGAAGCGTTAGCACAAATAAAGTTTGATATTCGAGAAACAAATTCCAATGATTTAATCAAAATTCGTCCAGTTCTCCTAGAAGCTTGTCATCAAGTTCTGGGGGCAATTTTAATAGATGAAATGCTTTCGACTCATGAGCCATTACTCTATTTAGTTGTAGGGATCAGGAGTTTTAATGTCTACGAGCCGATGAGTAATCAGGTTTGGAGCCATGCATTTTTGTCAAATGTAGATACCTTTAAGAAATCAATTGAGGGGGATGTTCGCATATTTGATCAAAACGGAAAATTATTAGTAGAAGTTTGCGGTTTACAAATGCAGGGTGTTGAACATCTGAGCCATCAAACCAAGATTGGAGACCAGTATACAGATTGGTTTTATGAATTGCAATGGCAACCAAAGCCCCTGCTAAAAAAATTAGAGTCTTCCTCGGTTCGAGAACGAGGTAGTTGGATCATTTTCGCTGATCGCTTAGGCATTGGTCAGAGTCTTGCAGAACTTTTAGAGGCGCAGGGAGAAACCTGCTTTGTAGTACATTCAAGCAAAGAAGAGCGAATTTCTCAAGTAGGTGAAATACTCCTCGATCCAAACGATCCTCAAGCAATGCAGGAACTAATCGAGCAGCTTGGAACACAACAACCCTGTCGAGGTGTAGTGCATCTTTGGAGTTTGAATACTACATCGAGGGAGGAAACAACAATCTCCTCATTAGAGAAGGATTGGACTCTGACATTAACGAGTACACTACACTTAGTTCAATCGCTGACTCATAGGACTGACGCATCTCATTTGCCCCTGCTTTGGTTAGTAACCCAAGGAGCGCAAAAGACTGGTTTCGAGGCTCTTCCGCCAGCGATAACTCAAGCTCTGACATGGGGGCTGGGACGTTCCCTTTCTACAGAAATGCCTCACATTTGGGGAGGACTTGTAGATATTCCTCACGAATTTTCCACAGATGATCCTGGATACTGCAAGGCTTTGTTTGAAACAATCTGGCATCAAGATGGAGAGAGCCAAATTGCGCTCCGGTGTGAACAGAGGTATGTTGCTCGTCTTGTGCCTAGCCAAAAAGTGCAAGTAAATATGCAATCGATAAATTTACACTCTGATGCAACATATCTGATTACAGGTGGTTTAGGATATCTAGGCCTGAATACTGCCCGTTGGATGGTTGATAAAGGAGCGCAAAATATAGTGTTGGTCGGACGAAGCGATGCTTCGAGTACTACTCGGCAAATGATCGTTCAACTAGAAAATAATGGTGCAAAAGTCTTAGTTGTCAAAGCTGATGTTAGCGTTCCAGGAGATGTTGTCAGACTATTTGATAAAATTAAGGCAGACTATCCGCCACTTCGGGGAATTTTTCATGCTGCTGGTGTTGCTGGATTTCACCTCTTGCAGGATATGACGCCTGAGTTAATCAAGTCTGTACTCGATCCCAAAGTATTAGGAACGTGGAATCTACATAAAATCACATTAGGGATGAAGTTAGACTTTTTTGTTTGTATTTCCTCGATTGCATCAGTATGGGGTTCTGAAGGACTAGGTGATTATGCAGCAGCAAACCACTTTCTCGATATATTTGCACATTATCGTCACAGTCTTAAATTACCTGCATTGACAGTTAATGTCGGGGCTTTAAGTGGTGGGGGAATGCATCACCAACAAGATTTTATCAGAGCAAAAAAGTTACTTGTTCAAATTGGTTTGAAGTACTATTCTCCTGAAGATTTGCTGAAAACCGTGGAATATTGCTTAGAAACAGGTGCAGCCCAGCGAGTTATTGTTGATATTGATTGGACTATTTTTAAAGAATTATATGAATTACGGGAACGGAGAACTCTGCTTCAACAGATTGAGGTGCGATCGCTAAAGCCGTTTAAACGACAATTAGGGCAACTGGGGGAGGTGTTACACCAATTCAAGGATATACCCCAGGATGATCGCTACCACCTTTTGTTAGCTTATGTGCAGGGTAAAGTTGGCGTTGTTTTAAACCTTCAAGATTCCCAATTACCCACACCAGAAGAAAATCTTATGAAGATTGGGATGGATTCTTTAACAGCAGTGGAATTGAAAAATGACCTTCAAAAGGAATTAGGCATAGACATTCCCATAATACAATTTATCGAGGGAACGACTATTGCTGCTTTAGCCACTGAGCTAAACAAGCAGTTAACTCAAGGAGATAGGGAGCGAGAAGTTGAGTTAACTGGGGACAATAAACTAAAGCAAATAAGCGAACACAATAGTGGTTGGATTGAGGGAGAAATATGATTTTATCTGAATTTTTACAAGAAATTTCCATTAAAGGTTGGAAACTATGGAACGAGAATGGGCGGCTGCGCTATCGTGCCCCTAATAATGAAGCAACCTCCGCAGTATTAGAACAACTTCAAGAGTATAAAATAGAAATTCTGAATTTGCTGGAAGAGCAGCCTAATCTGTTGGAGGTTTATCCCCTTTCTCACGGTCAGCAAGCGCTATGGTTTTTGTGGCAATTGGCACCAGAGAGTCCAGCATACAACGTAGCTTTTAGCTGTCGCATTTGCTCTGATTTAGATGTTGCAGCTTTGCAGAAAGTCTTTGAGGTACTAACCGAACGTCACCCTATTTTGCGTAGCACTTTCCCAAGATTAGGAACAGAACCAATCCAGCAGATCAATCTCGAACAGGCAGTAGACTTTCAACAGATCGATGCTACTAATGGTAGTGAGTCAGAACTGAAAGAGGAAGTTTGTGCAGCATATAAATCCCCTTTCGATCTTGAACGCGGGCCAATCATGCGAGTGAGACTGTTTACCCGCTCCCAGCAAGAGCATATCCTGCTGCTAGTCATTCACCATATTGCAGGTGAAGGTTGGTCAATAGGAATATTGCTGAATGAATTGAAGGTGCTTTATCCAGCATTCAGAACTGGTCAAGAGGCAACTCTTCCCCCTCCTGTACACTCCCATCAACATGTGCGTTGGCAGAAGACAATAATCGACAGCGCAGAGGGAGGGCTTATGTGGGATTACTGGCAGCAACAACTCGCGGGAGAACTACCCGTGCTGAACCTGCCCACAGATAGAATCCGACCCTCGGTACAAACCTACAATGGTGCTTCCTATCCCCTATATCTGAGCGAAACCCTTACCCAGCAACTTAAGGAACTAGCTCAGTCTGAGAGTACAACATTATACACGATCCTCCTAGCTGCTTTCAAGGTGCTACTGCATCACTATACCGATCAAGATGATATTTTAGTTGGCTCTCCAACGGCAAGCAGACATCGCCCAGAATTTACGCAGATAGTCGGTTATCTGGTTAATCCAGTTGTTTTAAGGGCAAATCTATCAGGAAATCCCAGCTTTAGGGAATTTCTTGCCCAAGTTCGCAAAACAGTCATTGCCGCAATAGCTCATCAAGATTATCCCTTCGCACTCATTGTAAAACGGCTGCAACCTCTTCGTGATTCTAGTCGCTCAATTATCTTTCAAGCTTCCTTCGTCCTCCAAAAACTACAGCAAACACCCGATGTCCTCAAATTGTATTCCGCTCAGATCGGCACGACCATAAAATGGGGAGGACTAGTACTGGAACCTTATGAAGTACCACAACAGGAAGGTCAGTTTGATTTGGATTTAGAAATGATGGAGGGTAGTTCATCTGTTGTTGGGGCTTTGAAGTACAATACTGACTTGTTTGATGGGTCCACAATTGAGCGGATGGCTGGTCATTTTCATAACTTGTTGTCAGCAATTGTGGAGAATCCCCAACAAGCGGTGGGTGAATTACCCTTATTAAGTGCCGCAGAACGCCATCAGTTGTTAACCGAGTGGAATGATACTGCAACGGAGTATCCCACGGATAAATGTATTCATCAATTGTTTGAGTCACAGGTAGAGAAAACACCCCATAATGTGGCGGTAGTGTTTGAGAATCAGCAGTTGACCTACCAACAATTAAATCAAAAAGCCAACCAACTAGCGCATCACCTACTTTCACTGGGTGTAGGACCAGAGGTGCTGGTGGGAATTTGCGTGGAACGTTCTGTGGAGATGGTGGTGGGACTATTAGGCATACTCAAGGCTGGTGGTGCTTATGTGCCCCTTGACCCCACCTATCCCCAAGAACGGTTGAGTTATATGTTCGTGGATTTGAGTGTACAGGTGTTGTTAACGCAACAGGAGTTGTTGTCATCTTTACCGTCACATACGGCACAAGTGGTTTGTTTGGATACTGATTGGGGGACGATTGAGCAGCACTCTCAGGAGAATTTTGATGTTCGGGTATGTTCCGATAATTTGGCTTATGTGATTTATACTTCTGGTTCTACTGGACTACCTAAGGGGGTTTTAGTTGCTCATCGGAATCTGGTTAATGCTTACTTTGCTTGGGAGGAGGCGTATCAACTCAAAACCGAAGCCAGAAAACACCTACAAATGGCTGGTTTCTCATTTGATGTTTTTGGAGGAAATTTAGTTCGGACCCTTTGTTCTGCGGGAAAATTAGTTTTATGCCCTATTGAATATCTTTTGGCTGCTGAAAAACTCTATGAATTGATGCTCTTTCAAGAGATTGATTGTGCTGAGTTTGTACCTGCTGTTGTAAGAAACTTAATGGAATATCTTTACGAAACTAAGCAGGATTTGAGTTTCATGCAGGTAATGATAGTTGGTTCAGATAGCTGGTACATAGAGGAACATAAACAATTAAGGGATTTGTGCAATAAAAAAACCCGTTTTATCAATTCCTATGGAGTAACAGAAGCTACTGTTGATAGTTGTTACTTTGAAAATACTTGTACTAAAGAACTGTATGAAAAGTTAGTTCCGATTGGAAATCCATTTGCTAACAGCCAAATCTACATCCTCGACAAACATCTCCAACCAGTACCCATAGGCGTAGTCGGAGAATTGCACATCGGCGGTGCTTCCTTAGCGCGAGGCTACCTCAACCGCCCAGAACTGACAATTGAAAAATTCATCCCCAACCCCTTCTCGGATGCCAAATCCCAACGCCTGTACAAAACAGGCGACCTCGCCCGCTATTTAAGTGATGGCAACATAGAATACATTGGTCGCATCGACCAGCAAGTGAAGATTCGGGGCTTCCGCATCGAACTTGGGGAAATAGAAGCAGTCCTCAACAACCATCCCCAAATCCAACAAGCGGTAGTCATTGCTACAGTTGATATTCCGGGTAACAAACGCCTAGTCGCCTATGTAGTCAGTGAAAATGAATCACTTAGTACCCATAAACTACGTGAATTCCTCAAGTCAAAACTACCAGAATACATGGTGCCTGCTGTCTTTGTCACCTTAGACACCATACCCTTAACAGCCAACGGCAAAGTAGACCGCCTCGCACTACCAACACCTGATGGGGAAATCAGCCGCGAACAGGAATACGTAGCACCACGCACAGCCATCGAACAGATTTTAACAAACATTTGGCAAGAACTACTGCTCATTGAAAAAGTCAGCATTCACGACAACTTCTTTGAAATCGGTGGCGACTCCATCCTGAGCATTCAAATAGTTTCCCGTGCCAAAAACTCCGGAGTCCAAATCACTCCCAAACAAATATTCCAAAATCAAACCATCGCCGAACTAGCCAAAGTTGCCAATACAACAGTGAGTGTAACAGCTCAACAAGGTATAGTGACAGGAGTTGCGCCTCTAACACCAATTCAACACTGGTTCTTTGAGCAAAATCGCCCAGAAGCACACCATTATAACCAATCAGTTTTATTGCAGATTCCCAATGCTCTCAAAAGTAAATTAATCGAAACAGCCTTAGAAAAATTACTAGAGCATCACGATGCTCTGCGTTTAAGATTCACATCAGTAGCATCGGAACATCAACAAATCAACCAGAGCAAAGATGATAGCGTACCATTTACCATAGTAGATTTATCATCAACGCCCAAACTCGAACAACCACAAGCCTTATCCAAAATCGCTACAGTTTATCAAGCTAGTTTAAACCTGTCAACAGGACCGATAATGCAAGTGGTGAGATTTAACTTGGGTGATGAAAGTGATGCACGGTTACTAATGATTATTCATCACCTAGCAGTAGATGGTGTCAGTTGGCGAATTTTCTTATCAGACCTAGAAACAATTTATCAACAACTAATCGCTGAACAACCGATACAACTAAGTGCCAAAACCACAGCATTTATTGATTGGGCAAAGAAATTAAACAACTATGCACAATCAAAAATTTTCCGGACAGAGTTAGACTATTGGCTGAAGCAACCTTGGTCTTTGACAAAACCACTACCATTAGATTATGACCGGATCAAGCCAGAAAATACAGTTGGTAGTGCGGCATCTGTGTCAGTGAAGTTAAGTGTAGAAGAAACCCGCGCTCTGCTCTTGTCAGTAAACGAAGCCTACAACACACAAATTAACGATATTCTGCTGAGTGCATTAGTAGTTTCATTGGCAGGATGGACAGAAAATTCAACGGTACTAATTAACTTAGAGGGACATGGAAGAGAAGAACTATTTTCCGATGTAGACTTATCGCGGACGGTGGGTTGGTTCACGAGTGTGTTTCCAGTACTATTGCAACTCCCACCCATTAACCAACCAGCAAAAATCATCAAGTCAATTAAAGAACAATTACGAGCTATTCCCAATCGTGGCATTGGCTACGGCATTTGGCGTTACTTGTGTAAAGATACTACTGTTCAAGAACAATTCAAGACAATTCCCACACCAGAAATTATTTTTAACTATCTCGGACAATTTGACCAAGTACAATCGCAAACTGCTTGGAAATTTGCCACTGAATCCACTGGGGCTAACCAAAGTTATCAGCAAACTCGTGACCATCTATTAGATATTAATGCTCTGGTGGTAGAAGGTGAATTCCAAATTAATTGGAATTACAGTAGTCAGATTCATAGTAGTGCCACAGTGGAGAAATTGGCACAAAGCTATCTGAACGCAATTAGGTCAATCATCGAACATTGTCAATTAGAAGATGCGAGGGGTTATACACCTAGTGATTTCCCAGATGCACAGTTGAATCAATTAGAACTTGATGAGTTATTAGCTCCTATCAAAACTAAGAACATTGATTCAATTTATCCACTTTCTGCCATGCAACAGGGGATGCTGTTCCATAGTCTTTATGCTCCCTTAAATGGTGTATATTTCGAGCAGATGACCTGGAATTTGAAGGGGAATGTCAATGTTGCTGCTTTGGCATCTGCTTGGCAAAAAGTTGTCGATAGACATTCAGTGTTACGCACATTCTTTGTTTGGGAGAATCGCCCAAATCCATTACAAGTGGTGTTGCAACAGGTGAAATTACCTTGGAATAATCTCAATTGGCGAGAGTTATCGACCACAGAGCAACAACAGCAATTATCAGAGTTGTTGTCAACCCAAAGAAGACTTGGTTTTCAATTGAACCAAGCACCATTGATGGGGTGTACGTTAATTCAACTCACTCATGATACTTACAAGTTCATCTGGAATCATCATCACATTCTCATGGATGGATGGTGTTTATCGATTATCTTTAAAGAAGTTTTAAGTTTTTATGAAGCGGAAGTTCGAGGTGAAACTTGTGATTTGCTCACACCACGTCCCTACCGTGACTATATAGCTTGGTTGAATGCTCAGGACAAGGAAGCCGCAACAGAGTTTTGGCAACAAACTTTGCAAGGGTTTAGCGCTCCCACTCCTTTAGTAGTAGATAAAACTCAGTATCAAAACCAGCAGCAAGACTCGGATTACTTGGAACTGGAATTACGTTTGTCTGGGGAAGTCAGCCGCAAGTTACAATCTGTAGCACAAGAACATCATGTGACTTTATCGACCATAGTACAAGCTGCATGGGGTTTACTATTAAGTCGTTATAGTGGCGAACAAGATGTAGTATTTGGGGTGACTGTTTCCGGTCGGACTGGTAGTTTGCCTGGGGTGGAAAATATGGTGGGATTGTTGATCAATACCTTACCATTACGTCTGCAAATATCCCCCCAAGAGCAACTCATACCAACGCTAGTAAAAATACAACAGTTAATGTTGGAATTACAGCATTACTCTTACAGTCCTCTGGTGGATATTCAAGCCTGGAGTGATATCCCTGGGGGAATACCTCTGTTTGAAAGTATTGTGGTGTTTGAGAATTATCCATTTGATAGTTCTTTGCTCAATGTTGGCGGTTTGCTACATCTCAGCGAGATAGAGGGTTTTGAACAAACTAATTATCCATTAACTGTAGTTGCAGTGCCTGGGGATGAGTTGTTGGTTAAGATTAGTTACGATACTGCTCGTTTTGAATCAGATACCATTGGGCGGATGTTAGGACATCTGCAAACTATTTTCTCTACGATCGCTGAAAATCCCCAACTTTCTGTGGGTGAATTACCCTTGTTGAGTGCAGTAGAACGTGATCAATTGTTGGTGGAGTGGAATGATACTTCAAGGGAATATCCCACGGATAAATGTATTCATCAATTGTTTGAGGAGCAGGTAGAGAAAACCCCTGATGCTGTAGCAGTGGTGTTTGAGAATCAGCAATTAACTTACCTTCAATTAAATACTAGAGCCAACCAACTAGCAGATTATTTGCTTTCGGTGGGTGTAAAAGCAGAGGTGCTAGTGGGTATTTGTGTGGAACGTTCTGTGGAGATGCTGGTGGGACTGTTGGGGATACTCAAGGCTGGTGGTGCTTATTTGCCATTAGACCCCACCTATCCTCAAGAACGGTTGAGTTATATGTTGGTGGATTCGGGTGTTGAGGTGTTGTTGACACAAAACCAGCTTGTGGAAGATTTACCCAAGCATGAGGCTGTTGTCGTTTGTCTAGACACCGACTGGCATCATATCGCTAAACATTCTGAGAAAAACCTTATCACTCAGATTATATCTAACAACCTGGCTTACAGCATCTACACTTCTGGTTCTACAGGTAAGCCCAAAGGTGTGCAAATTTTACATAGTGCTGTGGTCAATTTCTTATGTACTATGCGCCAGCAGCCAGGAATGACAGCAGATGAAGTACTTGTGGGAGTGACGACTTTTAACTTTGACATGGCTACCTTAGAAATTTTTCTGCCCATGATTGTGGGTGCCCGCCTAGTGATGGCAAAGCGTGAAGTCACCATTGATGGACAACAGTTGCTAGACTTGCTGATCAACGCTGGCGTCACAGTTATGCAAGCGACACCAGCAACCTGGCGATTACTGCTAGAAGCCGGATGGCAAAATTCCCATCAACTAAAAATACTTTGCGGTGGTGAGGCTTTACCTCAGGATCTAGCCAATCAATTACTTGCAAGGAGTACTTCCTTATGGAACCTTTATGGACCAACAGAGACTACCATTTGGTCACTAATTTCTCGGGTTGAGTTTCAGTCTAAATTAATTTCCATCGGTCGCCCCATAGCCAACACCCAAGTTTACATCCTCGACAAACATCTGCAACCAGTACCCCTAGGCGTAACCGGAGAACTGCACATCGGCGGCGCAGGTTTAGCACGAGGCTACCTCAACCGCCCAGAACTGACAATTGAAAAATTCATCCCCAACCCCTTCTCGGATGCCAAATCCCAACGCCTGTACAAAACAGGCGACCTCGCCCGCTATTTAAGTGATGGCAACATAGAATACATTGGTCGCATCGACCAGCAAGTGAAGATTCGGGGCTTCCGCATCGAATTGGGGGAAATCGAAACCGTCCTCAATACCCATCCCCAAATTCAACAAGCGGTAGTTATTGCCATAAAAGATATTCCCGGCAACAAACGGCTAGTCGCCTATGTAGTAGCTAGAGAAGAAACACTCAGTACCAAGCAACTGCGGGAATTGCTCAAGTCAAAGCTACCAGAATACATGGTGCCCAGTGCCTTTGTCACTCTAGACACCTTACCGTTAACAGCCAATGGCAAAATCGACCACCTCGCACTACCAACACCAGATAGAGAAATCACCCGCGAACAGGAATACATCGCACCACGGACCCCAAGTGAAGAAATCATCGCCAACATCTTCACGACAGTACTCAACGTCCAAAATGTCAGTATCAACGACAACTTCTTTACCTTAGGCGGACATTCCCTACTGGCAACGCAATTAATTTCCCGACTGCGACTAGTCTTTGGCAGAGAAATTCCCCTATCATTTGCACAAGAGCGACTGTGGTTCCTCCAACAACTAGAAGGAGCTTCTGCTACTTACAACATGCCTTTCTCCGTCCGCATCGATGGTCACTTAGATCTGAAAACCCTGGAAAAAGCATTATCAGAAATAGTCCGTCGCCATTCGGTACTACGCACCACCTTCCCAACTGTCAATGGCACACCAATACAAGTAATTCACCCACCAGTCACCATGAAAATCAATGTGGTGGACTTACAGCAACTAGAAGCAACAGAACGTGAAAACGTTATACACAAACAAGCACAACAACAAGCAATTACCCCCTTTGACTTAGAAATTGCACCATTAATCAGATGTAATGTGTTGCAGTTATCAGCCAGAAGATACGTACTGCTGTTGGTCATACACCATATAGTCTCTGATGGTTGGTCAATCGGGGTATTTATCCAAGAACTATCTAGTTTATATCAAGCTTTGAGTGTCGGAGAATCATCACCTTTACCAGAATTAGCAATCCAGTATGCCGACTTTGCAGTTTGGCAAAGACAATGGTTGAGTGGGGAAGTTCGCCATACTCACCTCAATTACTGGCGTTCTCAATTGCATGGTGCACCAGAATTATTACAATTATCCACTGACCGCCCTCGTCCTGTCGTGCAGACTTACCAGGGTCATACTCATAACTTTACTTTTAATACTGATTTAACACAGAAGTTGCAAACCCTGTCTTTGTCCGTGGGTACTACCTTATTTATGACCCTACAGGCGGCGTTTAGCACCTTATTATATCGCTACAGTGGTCAATCAGATATTTTGGTGGGTACGCCAATTGCCAATCGTAACCGCAGTGAAATTGAGCCTTTAATGGGCTTTTTTGTGAATACTTTGGTGTTGAGAACCACGTTTGAAGAAAATCCCAATTTCAAGTCTTTACTGGCACAAGTGAGGGAAACCACACTCCAAGCCTATGAACATCAGGATGTGCCTTTTGAGCAAGTCGTCGAAGCATTGCAACCACAACGCTCTTTGAGTCATTCCCCGCTATTTCAGGTGATGTTTGTCTGGCAAAATGCACCCCAAAGTAAAGTGGAGTTACCTGGTGTAACTTTGACTCAGTTAAATACCGAAAGCACAATTGCTAAGTTTGATTTAACACTGTCAATGTCGGAAACCGACCAAGGATTGTTGGGGTCATGGGAGTACAATACTGACTTGTTTGATGGGTCCACAATTGAACGGATGGCAACTCATTTCCAGAACTTGTGTAGCGCGATGGTGGAAAATCCCCAAGTTTCGGTGGATGAAATACCCTTGTTGAGTGCAGCAGAACGTCATCAGTTGCTGGTTACGTGGAATGATACCGGATGTGAATATCCCACGGATAAATGTATTCATCAGTTGTTTGAAGAGCAGGTAGAAAAAACCCCTGATGCTGTAGCAGTAGTGTTTGAGAATCAGCAATTAACTTACCTTCAATTAAATACTAGAGCCAACCAACTAGCAGATTATTTGCTTTCGGTGGGTGTAAAAGCAGAGGTGCTAGTGGGTATTTGCACAGAACGTTCTCTGGAGATGGTAGTGGGATTGTTGGGCATACTCAAGGCTGGTGGAGCTTATGTACCCCTTGACCCCACCTATCCCCAAGAACGCTTGAGTTATATGTTCGCGGATTCACAATTACCAATACTACTAACTCAAAGGCAACTATTAGAAAAACTTCCACAGCACCAAGCTCAAACAATTTGTCTGGATGAAGAAGATTGGCAAAACTTTGCTAATTACTCTGATGATAACCCTTGTCAGGAAGTCAAATCCGACAATTTAGCTTACATAATTTATACTTCTGGTTCTACCGGGAAACCCAAGGGAACAATGATTCTCCATCGTGGTATGGTGAATTATTTAAGTTGGTGTACAACAGCTTATAATGTTGCCACAGGAGTTGGTTCTACTGTCAATTCTTCTATTGCCTTCGATGCCACTATTACCAGTATATTTTCTCCTTTATTAGTAGGACGTAAGGTAGTGCTTTTACCTGAAGAAGGAGAAATTGAACTACTCAAAGCAGCATTGTGTTCTGGTACTAAATTGAGCCTTGTAAAAATTACCCCGGCTCATTTAGAAATACTCAGCCATTTATTTGCCTCAGAACCAGTTAACCTTCAAACCCAAGCATTTATTATTGGTGGGGAAGCCTTATCAGAAAAAGTTACTTCTTTCTGGCTTAAACACGCAGCAGCAACTAGATTGATTAACGAATATGGTCCGACAGAAACTGTAGTCGGGTGCTGTATTTACGAAGTGGGAACACAAACCTTCCCTGGAGTTTATATTCCTATCGGTCGTCCCATAAGTAACACTGAGTTGTATATTTTAGATCACAAATTACAACCAGTACCCATAGGCGTAGTCGGAGAATTGCACATCGGCGGTGCTTCCTTAGCGCGAGGCTACCTCAACCGCCCAGAACTGACAATTGAAAAATTCATCCCCAACCCCTTCTCGGATGCCAAATCCCAACGCCTGTACAAAACAGGCGACCTCGCCCGCTATTTAAGTGATGGCAACATAGAATACATTGGTCGCATCGACCAGCAAGTGAAGATTCGGGGCTTCCGCATCGAACTTGGGGAAATAGAAGCAGTCCTCAACAACCATCCCCAAATCCAACAAGCGGTAGTCATTGCTACAGTTGATATTCCGGGTAACAAACGCCTAGTCGCCTATGTAGTCAGTGAAAATGAATCACTTAGTACCCATAAACTACGTGAATTCCTCAAGTCAAAACTACCAGAATACATGGTGCCTGCTGTCTTTGTCACCTTAGACACCTTACCATTAACAGCCAATGGCAAAGTAGACCGCCTCGCACTACCAGCACCTGATGGCGAAATCACCCGCGAACAGGAATACATCGCACCACGTACAGCCATCGAACTTCAACTGGCTCAAATTTGGTCATCTATTCTTAATATCACTTCAGTGGGAGTTCAAGAAAACTTCTTTGAACTTGGTGGTAATTCTTTATTAGTTGTTAAACTACTGTCTCAGTTACGTCAAGCCTATCGCGTAGATTTACCAGTGCATTGCTTGTTTGAATTTCCCACTGTGGCTGGTATTGCTCAAGTTATTGAAAAGATTCTTCAGCTAGGAATATCGAATGGTATTACCGACAATATTTTAGATTTAAGTGCTGAGGCCGTTCTTGATTCTGAAATTCAATCTCAATTACTACCCTTTGATGATGTCAGTGAACCGAAGTGTATCTTCTTAACAGGCGCAACAGGATTTGTTGGCACTTATCTACTATACGAATTGCTTCAGCGTACTACTGCTGATATATATTGTTTGGTTCGTGCCCCTAATCCTGATGAAGGCAAAAAGAGGCTGCAAACTAAACTCGAATCTTATTCGCTCTGGGATGAGAGCTTCAGTTCTAGAATTATTTCTGTACTTGGAGATTTATCTCAACCACATTTAGGTGTTACAGCAGCAGAGTTTCAAAATTTAGCCAGTTGTATTGATGTCATATAGGAATCATATTTGATTTCTGAAAAAAACTACGAGATAATACGTAGTGA
>CALMVQ010000055.1 GCA_937873135.1 uncultured Scytonema sp.
TTCCCCCACTCCCCCACTTAATTATGAAAATTGGCGCACATTATTTAGGCAACGGCAATTGTGAATTTACGGTTTGGGCACCTAATTCAGAAGCTGTATCAGTAAAAGTTGTTTCGCCTCAAGAACAGTCGCTGCCGATGCAGCAACTCGAAGGCGGTTACTGGCAACTTACTGCATCGGATATTCAACCGGGAACCCAGTACTATTACCAATTAAGTAGCGGAGAAACCAGACCCGATCCCGCATCGTATCTTCAACCAGATGGTGTACATAAAGCTTCAGAAGTTATTGATCCCAGCTTTACCTGGAACGACAGTGAGTGGTGTGGTGTTCCTTTAGAATCGATGATTATCTACGAAACTCACGTCGGCACTTTCACCCAAGAAGGTACCTTTGAAGCGATTATTCCTCGACTCAAGGATCTCAGAGAACTAGGGGTGAACGCGATTGAGATTATGCCGATCGCACAGTTTCCTGGGGATCAACCTACCGATGACAGCCATGCTTACCGCAACTGGGGCTATGATGGCGTCTATCCGTTTGCTGTCCAAAACTCATATGGTGGTCCGGAAGGGTTGAGGCGGTTGGTAGACGCCTGTCACCAACAGGGAATTGCGGTAGTTCTTGATGTAGTTTACAACCACTTTGGTCCGGAAGGCAATTACATGAGCCACTTTGGACCTTACTTTACGCAAACTTATCAGACTCCTTGGGGGAGTGCCATTAACTTTGACTCTGCCCACAGCCCGGATGTACGTAGCTTCTTTATTCAAAATGCTCTGTACTGGTTGCGAGACTATCACATCGATGCACTACGCCTAGATGCAGTACATGCCATCTACGATTTAGGTGGGAAACACTTTTTAGAAGAACTGGCAGAAAATGTTGCACAGTTGTCTGAACAACAGGGGCGAAAACTCTATCTCATAGCAGAAAGCGATTTAAACGACGTGAGAATTATCCGTCCTGCTGAGTTAGGAGGATACGGATTAGATGCTCAGTGGAGTGATGACTTTCATCACGCGCTTCATGCCTTGCTGACGGGAGATGATATCGGGTATTACCAAGATTTTGGTAAGTGTGAACACCTGGCAAAAGCTTTCAAGGATACTTTTGTGTATGATTGGCAATATGCGCCTCATCGTCAGCGCTTTCATGGGAATTCCGCACGCGATCGCTCATACACTCAATTTGTCGTTTGCATTCAGAACCACGATCAAATCGGCAATCAACTTTTAGGTGAGCGGTTATCCAAACTTGTGTCGTTTGAAGCCCTGAAGCTAGCTGCTGGGGCAGTGATACTCTCACCTTACATTCCCATGCTATATATGGGTGAAGAGTATGGTGAAGAAGCACCTTTCACTTATTTTGTGAGTCACGCCGATCCCGAGTTAATTCAAGCAGTTCGACAAGGAAGAAAAGCAGAGTTTACTGCCTTCCACCTTGCAGGAGAACCACCAGATCCAGAAGCTCCAGAAACTTTTCTTAAGTGCAAGATGAATTGGGAAAAACGCAAAGAAGGAAAACACCAAGTTCTGTGGTCGTTTTATCAACAACTCATCTCTTTGCGGAACACAAATCCAGCTTTGGTGAAGCGCGATCGCCAAAATATAGAAGTTGGGAGTAGCGAAGCTGATAAAATTGTTTGGTGGCGCAGGTGGAGTGATAATAATCAGATATTTTGTTTGATGAACTTCAGCTCCCATGCTGTGACATTCCAACCTGGAATAGCTAATGATGGATGGAAAAAGCTTTTAGATTCCGCTGAAGAAAAGTGGGAGGGTCCTGGCTCTATTTTGCCAGAAGAAATTAGTTCTGGACAAGAGTTATCGTTGACGTCACAAAGTTTTGTCCTGTATGAAAGTTCTGTTTAATGAACCTGACTGAGCGTCGCTTTATAGAGGAGAAAAGAGTAAGTTTTGACTCAATCGAATTATATATTCTCTTTTTCTTCCTCTATATACTTTGCCTTTAGTGAGGTTCTTAATTCTTGATAGCAGCTAAATTAGGAGTGAAAAATTTATATGAGAATTCCTTCAGCCACTTATCGAATTCAGTTTAATTCTACCTTTGGATTTAATGCGGCAAAAGCGATAACCAACTATCTTGCTGAATTGGGAATTTCTGACCTTTACGCTTCTCCTATTTTTAAAGCGAGAGATGGAAGTCCTCATGGGTATGATGTCGTTGATCCCAATCAATTAAATCCAGAATTAGGAACCCAGGAAGATTTTGATGTTTTAGTTCAAGATTTACAAAAGCATAAAATGGGTTGGTTGCAAGATATTGTACCCAACCACATGGCTTATGACAGCAAAAATAAGTATTTAATGAATGTCTTGGAGAATGGCCCTGACTCGACTTTTGTTGATTACTTTGATATTGCCTGGAATTCTCCTTTTAATCGTAGTGAAGATCCAATTTTAGCTCCGATGCTAGGCGACTTTTTTGCTGCTAGTTTGGAGAATGGTGATATTCAACTGAACTATGACGAAAGTGGATTGAGTATTAACTATTTCGGTTTACGACTCCCACTCAAACTAGAATCTTATAGTAGTTTTCTTAACAGAGGTTTAGGAAAAATAGCAAGAAATTTAGGGAGAAGGCATCCTAGCATTGTTCGTTTGCTTGGTGTCCTCTATATGGCGAAGAATATTCCCTCAGAAGTCACAGCACAGCAAAGACAAGACCAAACAGAGTTTGTCAAAGGGCTACTTTGGGAACTTTACACTGACAACAGTGACGTCAAAACGTTTATAGATGAAAATTTGCAGCTTTTTAATGGTGAACCTGGGAAACCAGAAAGTTTTAATCTTTTAGAGAGTTTACTTTCAGAACAATTCTTTAGACTATCTTATTGGAAGGTTGGTGCTGAAGAAATCAATTACAGAAGATTTTTTACAGTTAATGAGTTAATTTCAGTTAAAGTTGAAGAAGCTAAGGTATTTAATAATACTCATAATTTGATTTCTAAGCTAGTTATTGAAGGTAAATTTACGGGCTTAAGAATTGACCATATTGATGGTCTTTATGACCCGCTACAATATTTAGAAAGGCTAAAAGAAAAGACTGGGGACACCTATATTACAGTTGAGAAAATTTTACAGCCTGGAGAAGATTTGCCTAAAACTTGGCCAGTGCAAGGGACTTCTGGATACGACTACTTAAATTATATCAATAGTATTTTCTGTAAAACAGATAACGAAGATCGGTTTACTCAAATATACTCGGATGTAACAGGTAGTAAAATGCCATTCGAGCAAATGGTTCCAGAGAAAAAACACCTGATTATCGATAGAAATTTAGCAGGTGATATCGAGAACTTAACGCTTCTGTTAAAAACTATTGCAGGTAACTCTCGGTATGGTAGTGACTTTACAGTCAACGGTTTAAAGCGAGCGCTTGCCGAAGTTCTCAGCCGCTTTCCAGTTTACCGAACTTATACAACTAAAAAGGGTGTATCTGACGTAGATCGCGCTTATATCCAAGAAGTGACTGAAGCTGCTAAAACTCACACGCCATTGTTGAATAATGAATTGAACTTTATTGAAAAATTGCTGTTGCTGGAATACGATGATTTTCTCACTGAAACAGAGAAAGAGCAGTGGCTTTACTTTGTGATGAGAGTGCAACAGTATACAGGACCACTAATGGCAAAGGGAGTAGAAGACACTGCCTTATACGTCTACAACCGTAACATTTCTTTAAACGAAGTTGGCAGTGAAGCTGGTCGCTTTGGTATTAGTGTATCAGAATTTCATGATTTCAATCAAAACAGACAAGCTGTTTGGGTTCATACGATGAATGCGACTGCAACTCATGATACCAAGCGGGGTGAAGATACCAGGGCAAGGCTTAATGTCCTCTCGGAAATTCCCGATGAATGGGAAAAACAAGTTGGCACTTGGAGTGAAATCAATCGTTCCTACAAAAAGACAATCAAGCGTTCAACGATGCCAGCGAGGAACGATGAATATCTTTTCTACCAGACACTGGTTGGAGTGTATCCGTTTGTAGAAAGTGAGTATGCCAGCTGCGTCGAGCGCGTCAAAGATTATTTGCTCAAAGCTATCAGAGAAGCGAAAGTCTATACTGCATGGTTGCGAGAAAATAGCACTTATGAGAACGCTTTTCTTGATTTCGTCTCAGCAGTTTTAGAACCTGGGGAGAACAATGTCTTTTTGAAAGAATTTATCCCCTTTCAGAAACGGGTTGCTGAATACGGCATCTTTAACTCTCTTTCTCAAACATTGTTGAAAATTGCCTCTCCTGGAATTCCAGACTTTTATCAAGGTACTGAACTCTGGGATTTCAGTCTCGTCGATCCTGATAATCGCCGTCCAGTTGACTATGAAACACGACAGTCTCATCTTCAAGAAATTAAAGCGCGAATTCAAAAAGATATTCTCTTGCTGATAACTGAGTTACTTGCCAAAAAAGAAGATGCTAGAATCAAGTTGTTTCTAACCGTCCAAGCTTTAAAAGCCAGAACAGAATATCAAGACGTTTTCCAGAAAGGCAGCTACCAGCCTTTAGAGGTGAGTGGCAAGTTTCAAGATCATATCGTTGCTTTTGCTAGAAGTCATGGAGACAAAACAATTGTTGCCATTGCTCCCCGCTTTTTTACCGGATTGATGCAGCCAGGTGAGTATCCGTTAGGAAAACAAGTTTGGGATGATACAAGTCTTCAATTACCAGAAGCGTCATCTTGGAAAGATACAATCACTGAGCATATGGTTCCGGCTGATGGCAATTTACTCATTGGTGAAGCGTTGAAATACTTTCCAGGTGCACTACTGATCGGTCAAAATCCGCGTTAAATTGATATGTACAACTAAGCTGATCGCAGTTTATAAGACGTAGGGTGGGCAGTGCCGAAGCGGAATTTTGTGTTTGAGTTCCTAAGGGCACTGCCCAACTTTATTAGACAGTGGAAAATCCCAACCGCAACTAATATCATGACCCTCAAATCACCCATAATAAAAGAACCCCTCCCCGCAAGCGGGGAGGGGTTCAGCACGAATTAAGGTTAATTTACCGGACATGATATAATTCTTAAACTGGGAGTAGGAAACGTGACGAAGTAGTTTGACAGAGTGTCTTTTGACTTATGTTCAAACCTGACTTATCCTTTATCTGATTTAAAACTGTCACAGTAACCTATGAACTCACGCCAAGGAAAACAAAAGCTGTTGTCTATTGGAATAGAAGCTCACGGTCGTATTGCTATAGGCATATCTGCTCATGGACTGATCGCTATAGGCATATCCGCGCATGGTCTCATCGCTATCGGGGTAGTCAGTATGGGTATGTTTTCATTCGGTATCGTATCTATGGGGCTGGCAAGTGTAGGAGCCGTGTCTATGGGGCTTACAAGCGTCGGAATACAGACAATGAGTTTAGTAGGGCATCAGGCAAATCAATCAGAACAAAAAGTCCCAACAAATCAGATGCCTGGTATGGATATGCATCAGTGACGCTCCTACACCGGCGCAAGCGGTGTAGGCTTCTAGTAGATTTATATCCCTCTAGAACTTCTTTTGTGGTACTCGCAATTCTTTCCCACTCCAGCTTTTTATAGTGAGTTACACGCCCTGACCCACTCTTGATTCACGTAAATCTAGCTTGAAACCTACGTTCCTTAAAGATTTTACACATCGGAGGCAGTAGTCCGGCAAAGCCATTTTTAAGACCACACTTCCCGATGAAACCCCTTATCTTCAGTTTTCTAGGTGCAGTGTGTGGTTAGCGATTTAGGCTTTACCATCACATTTTTATGATACCTCAGTTCGACGTAAAAACAAGTCTGAAAAGTAGACTGAGTAACCTTGTGGCAAGATTCGGGTTTTCAAATTAATGAAAATAAATTTTAATTAAGTCTCTGAGGTTGTGAATGGTGCTAAAAAAGATTACGATGAATTAGTGACAGATTCATTTTTGAAGATATATAGTCATAAATTGTGTGTGAGAGAGCGATGCTAAAGAGCGACTCTGGGGAGGGTGATCGTCAACTAGTGTTATAAGAAAAAATGAAAATGACATTAAAAGAACTCCTTCAAGAAAAACGAGAAGAAATTATCAGTATTGCTGCTAAACATGGTGCTTATAATCTCCGACTTTTTGGTAGTGTAGCTAGAGGGGAAGAAACACCAAGCAGTGATATTGATTTGTTAATTGATTATGACTTGAATAAAATTACAGCTTGGTTTCCTAGTGGCTTGGTTCAAGATTTAGAAATTTTGCTGAATCGCCAGGTTGATGTGGTTACTGCTAATTCTTTGCATTATTTGATTCAAGATAAAGTCTTCAAAGAGGCTATTCCTTTATGAAAGACGGTCGGGTTTATCTGATTCATATTCGTGATTGTATCAATAGAATTAAGCAATATACAATTGAAGGTAAAGAAGTATTTTTAAATGATATTAAAACTCAAGATGCAGTTTTAAGAAATATTCAGGTGATGTGTGAGTCTGTACAAAAGTTACCAAATAATTGGAAAGAGGCATACCCTGAGATGGAATGGAGTAATATTGCTGGCTTTAGGAATAGATTGACTCATGAATATCTCAGTGTAGACCTTGATATTGTTTGGAATGTCATTGAAAATTATTTGCCTTCATTAGAAAGAACGATTGAAGCAATGGTACAGAAGTTTTGGAATGTTTAAGTGAGAACTGAAAGGAGCTACACGATTATCTGAAGAATCAGATGATGTCCGGTTTTTTGTTTCTCGTTGGAGAATTGTTTGCACAGCAATCCCAGCAAACTGGAAATTTTCAATGAGTCTAGTACAGCGCGGCGCAAATAAGCCACCCATTTGAAATAGGTAAAAAGCTGACAACATAAGCGTTCTTTCTTTTTACTTTTTACTTTTTACTTTTGCCTTGTTGTACTAGGTTCACAAATACTCTCTTGTTTATTCATACACCTCACCTTGTGGTCAATCTCCCGGCTACGCCATCTGGCAAAACCCAAACTAGTTAGTATGAGATGCAAAACGCTGATGCACTGTAGAAATATCGCTGGCATTAAACAGGAGTTCGTCAGCAAGGGCAGTAACCTGATACTGGCGCTCTGGCCCCTAGTCTTCAATCAGCTGATACAGCCTGATTGAATGTTCTCGCTATACTAGAGGGGATAGCTAAGTTTATTGACAAAGGTAGTTATAATAGTGGGCACAAAACCACAACTACGTTGCGGACAACCGACACAAAAGCGAAATCTCTGGTCTGACCAATGGGATTTGTTAGGCGAGGTGACAACGACTACGATCAGATTGTGGGAGTTTTGTCAATAAATAGCTTAAAACTATGGAGGTAATCTAGAATCATTCACATCATTTAAGGAAGCACCTATGATCGCGAAACTGATGGAAGTGTTAGCCAGAGTTGTGTATATACTACAAATGAATCTTGGTTGGATGAGTTGGAATTTATTTCTAGCTTTTATACCTTTGGCATTAAGTGTTTGGCTGTTTCGCACTAAACGAGGACGTTCCTGGGTCTGGTGGCTGGGATTCGTGGTTTTCTACGCTTTTTTACCGAATGCGCCTTATTTGTTGACTGATGTGATTCATCTGATCGAAGATATCCGCGTCACTCAATCAGTATGGGTTATTACCCTCGTGTTAATCCCAGTGTATGTGCTGGTTATTCTGGCTGGATTTGAAGCCTACGTCATATCTTTAATTAATTTAGGTCACTACTTACACCGCATTAGCAAGACTCAATGGATTATATGGGTCGAATTGATTACCCACGTTCTCAATGCTGTTGGTATTTATTGGGGTCGGTTCTTGCGTTTCAACAGTTGGGATATCATTACTCAACCAGATGCTTTGCTTGCTATAGGTGTAGAGGAAACTCTGGGTAAACAGCCTCTCGTTATTATTACTATTACTTTTGGTATACTTACAGCCTTGTACTGGATTATGAAACTAGTGACTTTGGGTTTCATTAGGCAGAGATCTCAAGGAAGATCCAACCAGTCACAACAAATAAATTCCAACACTTCTAAGGCTGAATGACTGTAGTTTCACTCTTGGGTCGCATTAATATTGCCTATCGCCAGAAAGATGAAAGTTAACCTTCTCTGACGTGAAATAAAACAAGTAGTATGGGAAAAACCTCCCATTGGATCACTAAATATTTAGTGGTTTATAGTAGTATATTTACTCATACCATTTACTAAGAGTATTCAAATAGTACAGCAAGTTAAGCTCACGAGAATAAGGCGATAGGTATATCATTCAATGCTCTCATCCCCCATACTTTGTTCTGTTTTTTCATTGATTTTGTCAAAAAAAGTATTTTGAACTTCAACAAAGCGGACTTGAGCTTCAACAAAGCAACTCCGAGCTTTAGCATATGTAACCTGAGCTTCAAGGCGCACAGCAGATAAGTCACGTTTCTCCACTTGTCCTTCATTCGTTTCCTTTTCAGCATCGTTTTGAGCAGCTATCATGCGGGAAACTTGTTGAGTCAAAGTTAGGTGAGCATTGACTAGCTCTTCTTCACCATCGTCTATTCGCCTAGCTAGATTTAGTAGAGCATCAGCTAAGACAATTGGTACCCTAATAGCACGGGTACGACCAAGTTTCCATGAAGGAGCTGGACCTCTCTTACCACGTTGGGAACTATCTGACATCATATCTATACAAATAGAGTCATAAATTCAAACCTGTACAAGTTTTAAAAACCTGTACAATTTTATGATAGAATAAAAAAATAAGATAAAGTTGTTCAAGAAAAAATCCAAAATCTCTACTGTTATGCATATTCACAAATATGTAATTAAACTATAGTTGATTAAACAGCTTTTCGACCTGAGGGTATATTTTGAGCGAATTCACTAGTACAACAAGGCAAAAGTAAAAAGTAAAAAGTAAAAAGAAAGAACACTTATTTTATAAGCTTTTTAGCTATTTCAGATGGGTGGGTTATTTCCGCAGCTCTGTACTAGCCTTGGTATTTGTGTTGTCAACAAGAATAAAAAGTTGAGATAAAAATAGTGTAATGCTTGGGTTCATAAAGTTGAACTCACTATCCATTACAGTTTGAACAAACTTTTTTTTATGCGGAAGTTTTAACAAAAAAGAACGCAGAACACATAAGTCAGAATTCCGAATAAAAAATTGTTCTCAACAAAAGAATTGAAAAGGAATTCTGTACACTTTTGTGCGAAGTAGTGACGGTAATAACCCCAAAAAAAATTGCAAATTTGGTTGACTATAATTAGTGGGGGGTTTAAATCCCCTAATAATTGCTCAAGCTGCGTTCTTCTTAAATAGTTAGTTTTGCAATTAAAAACTTAATCCAGGATCAAAATCATGTCTAAGTTTAACCCTAATGATGAACGACAGCACAAAATCAAAGCAACTTTGTTGAAAAACTTTGTGTTAGAGGAGTTTGTCAACCTATTTCAGGACTCAGGGGTTAAAGCCATGTTGCTTGAATCTGAGATGGAAATTTTGGAACGGGATGCTTTTAGGTGGGTGAGTGCGATCGTTTGTTACGATAACTTGGGAAAACAGGTTCAAGGCGAAATTCGAGCGAACTCCAAGCAATGGGCGATTTTTCGAGATGCTACAGGTGTCATTGAGGTGGAAATCTTTACACGCCCATTTGCCGATCCGAAAAAGTGTATTACTCGTGTAGATTTAAAAGATTTAAACGGATGGAATGATAGCCCTGTGAAAGATGGAATTAGACCTGCCCTCATTTGGTGATTCTTGCAAGTGCAAAAGTTTAATAAAAATGAGAGCAAAGGACTTTATTTTTAAACCTATTAATCTAAATATATTACCGGAAAAACTTAAATTTATAATACAAATAACCAGCAAATTCAATGTTTATTGAAGAATCTGCCGCGCGGCTTTTAAAATAAGCCGTTGTTCGGCACGGGCGATCGCTTGATATGTTCGTTCAATGGCTTCTGGTTCAACGGAAATAGAAGTTATGCCCCATTGCACGAGTTTCTCAATAATTTCCGGATAAAGTGCAGGTGCTTGACCGCAAATAGAGCAAGGAATCCCTGCATTTTTTGCCATTTGGATCAGTTGAGCGATCATATTCATGACTACTGGATGAGGTTCATCAAATGCTCTTGCCAACTGTCCTTGCTCTCGATCAACTCCTAACAACAGTTGAGTTAAGTCATTTGTTCCAATCGAAATCCCGGCTACACCTGCTTTGACGTATTCTGGCAGTAAAAATAGTACACTTGGCACCTCCGCCATAATCCACAGTTGAAATTGTGGTACTTGGGTGAGGTTTGCTTGCTCAACTTTTTGGCGGCAAAAAGAAAACTCTTCCACAGTCCGAACAAAAGGTAACAGAAGCCTGATATTGCTGTAACCAGATTTCTGTACAGCCGCCAAAGCCTCCAGTTCCAACTCAAAAACTGCGGGATTTTCTAAATAGCTGAAAGTGCCGCGATTTCCCAGCATTGGCTGTGACGAAAATTTTAGAGTGTGGCTAAAAGAGAACAGTTCGTGCGATCGCCAATCCAAAGATCGATAAAAAACAGGTCGTGGTGCAAAGGCGGAAGCAAACTGTATTACCTGCTCGTACCAGCGTTCCAGCAGTTGAGTCTTGCGCTCTTGAAGCCAAGTATTGGGGTGTTGTCCCTCAAGAATAGTCATTGCCATCAGTTCTGAACGCAATAATCCCACGCCATCTACAGGTAAGCTTTGTACACGCTTGATCAAGTTAGGCTGACTCAAGTTAACCAACAACTCGGTAGCAATCACGGGCAAAGGATTTTGGATTTGAGGAGTAGGAATGTTTTCTCCCTTGTTCTCATTCCCTTGTCTACTTATCTCCCCAACTTCTCCAACTCCAGAAGTTCTTTTATTGACACGATAAATTTCTCCCTTATCACCATCAACAAGTAATCTTTCTCCAGTTTGAATCATGCTTGTTGCACCAGATGCGTTTACAACTGCTGGAATGCCCAATTCTCTAGCAAGAATTGCCGCATGGCTGGTTAACCCTCCTTGTTCAGTAATAATACCGCAATAATTTTGTACCATAAGCAACATGTCAGGTACGATCACAGACGCTACTAAAACTACTTTTTTAGGGAGTTGTTCGAGTTTTTGTATTGAATTCTCAAGTACATAAGCATTAGCCGTCACACGCCCTGGTGACGCTCCCAATCCTCCGAGCAATAATTGCTCGTCAGGAATTGCAGATTGGGAGGTATTAACATGTGTCAGATAAAGTGTCCTCCCTATAGTTTCTTCAGAGATAGTCCACTTGAGAGTAAAATTTGCCCCAAGTTCTCTCACAAATTGGTGTGCCAGAGATATTAATTGTCGCAGGTATTCTTCTTGTAAAGCGTACTGTTGTTGTTTGGCTTCCTCCAATGGGTAAACCACCAAATTTGTCAGATCTGACTTTAGGACTGGGGTATGCAGGGATTGCTGTGCAACCAACAGAGTATCATCTACACCATAAGTTATCATTTTATTTCCCATGTGTCGCTCTAGCACAGCACCAGTTTCAGGTTGGATGTAGTAAACATCTGGCAGCACTTCACCATTGGCGATCCCTATTCCCAATCCCCAAGTCGCTTGAATTTCCCATCCCGAAGAATGAGCATATACTAAACCACTGGCTAGAGCATTTCTCAAGGGTTGCACCAAAACTGCTAAATTGACTTGTCGCAGATCAACTCCTTTGCGCTGCCAGTATAGTAGACTTTTGGCACGAAACATTTGGCTCCAGATCTGCTTCAATGCTGTAGCGATCGCTTCAAGATCGCAGCCACAAATCTGAGACTCTAGCAACCCAGAGAGATTACTCATAACGGACGTAGCCGATATCACAAAAGAAGGGCGAAAAATGAGACACTCAGTTTCCCATTGTGAGGCGGCGTTAAAGATTGTCTTTACCCACTGCGATGGCACCGTCGCAGTGGTAATTTCCTGACGCAACCGCCCAGCCACTTGCTGAAGTTGACGCCAATTATCTACATCCAGATGTAAGGAAGAATCAGGCAAATCAACAACTAATGCCTCTGAACTGTTAAGAGTTTCTAAGAATTCTTGCAAAACTGTTGCCGACACTACAAAACCAGGCATCACTGGATAGCCACGCTGCATGGTTCGGCTCAAATGAAATGCTTTGTCACCAACTTTGGTGCGGTCTTGTAGTTTAATTTGATCTAGCCAGTAGAGTTTATCCACTCAATTAGTCAGTTGTGAATAGTTTCTATTTTGTTGTCATTTAAGGGAGTCACCTCACAAAGTGAGATCGAACAAAAAAAGCGATGAGACTGAATAAGCATCGCTTCCAGTGTCATCTGTTGCACTTTGGTAACGCTGTTAACGCTCTTCAAGGTAGGATACCTGTAACAGAGAGGTTTTTTGGGTTATATGATGTCTGTCAAATCACCCATCATAAAAGAACCCCCTCCCCCAATCGCTCTT
>CALMVQ010000056.1 GCA_937873135.1 uncultured Scytonema sp.
GGATGGCTTGATGCTTGCTTCTGCCAGTGGTGACAACACGGTGAAACTGTGGGATACCCGCACTGGTACAGAAATCAAAACCCTGACTGGGCATACAAACTCGGTTCGCGGCGTCAGCTTCAGCCCGGATAACAAAATGCTTACTTCTGCCAGTGATGACAATGCGGTGAAACTGTGGAGGCTGGATTTTGATAATTTACTCAATCTTGGGTGCAATTTTGTACGCGAGTATTTTCAAACCAATCCCCCTGATGATGAGAGCGACAAGCATCTGTGCGATGGTGTCAGATCAAGTCCGGATAAAAAGATAGGTTCGTAGTTGCGCTTTAACGCTCTCAAACTGTTAAGAGCGCTAAAGCGCAACTACAAACATTATTATAAGTGTTCAACCGAACATTATATGACAAGTGGCTGTCAATCGCTTTACTCTCAACAGGAGTGTAAGATTACCTATCTTCTTGATCTTCAAACTTGGCGTACAAGAGCGTCTTGGCGGTTTTATACATTGGTATTCATAAGCAATAATAGTAATTACAATGCAGTTTTATAGTGATTTCATTTGAATCACATACATATTCAAAAAATAAATGTATAAACGGGCTTTTGAAGCAAATATGAGCCGTTTTTTTATTGCCCTCCTCCCTCCGGTAGAAATTCAAGACTATGCTAACCAAATCAGGCAGTACTTTAGCGATCGCTATGCCAGTCGAGGTGCTCAAAATTCTCCGCCTCACATTACCCTGCAACCACCTTTTGAATGGGTAAATACAAACCTGTCTTTGCTAGAAGAATCTCTGGAAAAGTTTGCCAGCAATCAAAAGTCAGTAGATATTATTCTTAACGGTTACGGAGCCTTTGCCCCTCGGGTTATATATATCAATGTCATCAGAAGCACACAACTGTTAACATTACAAGCCGATTTAATGATTTACCTAAAAAACATGGGAATTGTTGACAAAAGGGCTACGAACCGTCCTTTTGCTCCCCATATGACTGTCGCGTTTAGAGATTTGACAAAGCAAAACTTTAAAACCGCTTGGGCAGAATTTGAACCGCGTCAGCTGCATTTTGAATTTACGGCTTCTCAGTTAACGCTCCTACTTCACGATGGCAAGCGGTGGAATGTGAAATCAGCATTTCCGTTTTTGCCTCAAATTCATACTCTCGTTCCATCACTCTCATGAGATAAAAATAAAAGTTATATTTTGAGAATTTTGGCGTTGCATATTTGCGCTTTGGAATTGATATTCTTGGACTTTGGATCAAGATCGATTCTTAGCGCCTTTGCGTCAGGCAAGCACATAATTCATGTTTTGATTCAGTGAATTATCTTGGTATCACTAAGCGTCTTTATTGTACTCTCCCTCACGCCTTCGGCTTCACCTACCTCTACTGGAGAGGGGCGTTGTTTATCCTCTGTAGATAAAATAATATGTTGAAATCCACCATCACGCCAGCTATCGGTTATATCCTTGATAAAGCTGGCTATGGGGATGGCAATTAACAAACCCAGCAATCCTCCCAGTTTTGCTCCTAGCAGCAAGGAAATGACAACCCACACGGGATTTAAGCCAGTTAAATTACCGAGAATGCGAGGCGCAACAAAATTAGAATTGATTTGATCGCTCACCACAGCAGCCGCTAAAACTTCTACACCCAGCCAAAAGTTTTGTAACGCTATTAACAGACTAACAATTGCAATACCTATACCTGTACCAAAGGGAAAGAGGGAAAAGAACCCAATTCCAATCCCAAAAAGTAAAGCTAAGGGAATACGCAAAGTTATAAATATGAGTATCAGAACTAATGTTAGTAAAGCACCTAATGTTACCTGACCAATAAAGTAATTTTGGAAATCCTCTCGCAACGTTTGTCGCACTTGTACTCCAATATGAGGCGGAAACCACTGAAAAATTCCGTCCCAAAGAAGTTGTCCGTTAAATACTAGGTAAATAGTCAGCACGACTGTCAGCAACACGTTAGCGAAAGTGCCAATTGTATCCACAGCAAAGCTGAGAATTTTACCAGTAAAAGCTTGGAGTTGATTGGATAGTCTGTCTAAAATCTGGGTGGGTAAACTGCTTAGATTCGCGGGAAGTTGTTGAGTCGCCGCCCAGTTTTGCAAAGCTTGCAACTGTTGTGTTCCCGAATCAATCCAAGCAGGTAAAATGTTAGTTAATTCGTTTAGCTGCTGTAGAATTAAGGGAACTAATGTGACAGTTAAAGCTACGACAATTACCAAAGCAAGCAGCAAAACCACTGAAACAGCAATGTTGCGTTCTACTTTTTGCTTCTGTAAAAACTGAATAGGATAATCTAAAACAAAAGCTAGTAGAATAGCGGCGACAACAATGCTCACCAAAGGTTGAAAATATTGCACAACTTGAAGCAATACCCAACCGTTGAGTATAGCAAGAGGAAATGCCAATCCTAAACTTAACCATCGCGGTAGTTTGTTTGCTGAATGCATAATTTTTATACTGAAGCTCTTAGCATAAGTTGTTAGTTATATAGTTAAGATTTGTCGTGGACAATAGAGAATTATCTCTTCGTCTTATATCCAACACTCAATCATCAATTCCCAATTCCCTCCTTTCCATAAAATCTAACAAAATTCGTTGAGGACGAGTTCCTAAGGGTCGAATTTCTCTCGCAACTGCTGAATAACAGCTTCCCTGACGAATGTCTTCAGGTGTTAATAAAGCCATATCCCAACCTTCATTGAGAACAAGTTGATCGAACTCCACCAACAAAGGTGCATGAAAGACATGACGAATACCTATTTCATCGGCATAACAGCCAAAAAAAGAAAACTCAAGGAGAGTATAGCCGATTTCTTCTAAGATTTCTCGCTTGACCGCAACATCTGGGTTTTCACCGCTTTCAATATGTCCGCCAAACAGTGCCCAGTAACCGGGATAGAGAATATTGGGAATATTATCCCGTAACTGCATGAGAAACTTGTTGTCTTGGTAGAGAATAGCGATCGCCGCTTGGATAGCCATATTAATTGCTATGAATCATTTTGTCCCCATTTTATTACCGAAGAAAGGCAGAGGGCTTCTCTCATGCTGGTGTGTCCCTTCATGACTCCAGATGCGCGATCCGGATGTGCGCCTTGCTTGGCTCTCCCTTACTCCAACGCAGCAGCAGGCGATCGCCCAATCTTCAAGAACCCATTCTCGATACATTGCTCGGTAAAGTAGTGCCAAACTCAAAGTCACACGACCGATTTGCATTGGAGGTACGATACTAATAATATTGTCCATAATCGGGGCAATAATTGCAGGGGTATTGCGTAGTGAAGGTTTGATAGTTAACGTTTGCCGTGGAAGAGTGCAAATGTCAGATGATTTCGATGTACTACCTGAGTCAATCGCACTACTCTTGTGCTGGCGAAAGCCTAGGAAACATTTGGCTTACGCATCACGTGTTGTAAACTTTTTGAATGATAGCAGTTAAAATACCTAGAATTTTGTCAATTGGTGGTAACGGGTACTCTACCAGATCTATCGAGACTAGCTTTTCTTCTAAGAGAAGAAACCGCCATAAAGTACCAGTTGTAACAACACCATGAACAGATCTAGCGTCATTGTTAAAAATTTGCGCTGCAACCATTTCGGCTATGCATTGTCCCAAAGCTGACTTGAGATCGCCTTTTTTTGCTTCAACTATGACTATGACAGGTTGCTCTATTTCCGAAAGGACTGGGGATCTGCTGATTAAAAAATCGCAAACTCCATTCAGTCCTTTGTCAAAATCTACGTCAAAACTTTCACCTGAGAATAAGCTGATTTTTCTTTGAAAATTCTTGCGTAGCTCTACTAATATCGGACTAATTATAAGTTCTGAACGTGCTTTTTCGCTTCCCGTCGCTATCGCCAACGGTATATTCTCATTGAGAATTTCTGCTAAAACGGCACTTGGTTGTACAGCAGATGCTTGCTCAAATAAAGAAATAATTTCCTCTTTTATTGACAAGCCAAATGCCTTAGTCGTTTTGCTGACAGAGGTAAAATCGCTATATGCCATGACCTGAGTAAGTAATTTTATCACTATTCTCTTAACAGTTTAGAAGAATGGAGAAATTAAGTTCAGTAAACTTAATTGTTCTGATGGAATAGTCAATTTTTTTAGCCAATATGACAAATACTACTTCCATACTCAGGATTGTCCCGTTGCGCCACCGAAGAATAGAAGGTGTCCATATCGACTTTCTGACTTATTCAGCAAGCCCTAGTGATGAAAAATAAAGAAAATATGTATTTCGCTCTGGCGTAGCAGAAGAAATACTGCGTCAAGGCTAAATCCCCTGAATGCGCGTTATGGGGATACATAGCTGCCTTCTGCCTTCAGTATAGCTGCCTGCTTAACTACCTTGTACGGTTCACAGAATCCGTAGGCGGAAGCCCGTTAAGCCTTTTTCTCTCCCCCAAGATTTCCCCTTGGGAGCATCAGCAATTTATTTTTGTAATTTTTTCTCAACTAAATCTGCTCCAACTACAACCGTGACATCAGCAAAAATGTCTCCAATAGATGCAACCTGCACCTCACCCACGCCGAGAGCGCTGCTCACACTGTAAGCGGCTTCTGGATTACCGTGTTGGGCAATAACTTGCGTATGACGAGCTGATTCCACTCCTGTATCAATCTCATGTTTTGTAATGTAAGCGTTCCTAAAGCCCTGTTTTCTGAGATAGGAGACGACTGTTTTCCCATCTTCGGGTGTTCCTGTAGCAATTGCTACAGCTATCTTTAACTTTTGCTTTTGCTGTTGAATGAGATGGACATCATTCTCGATAGGTTTCGCACTTGCTTGATTAAAGTAACGTGATAAAATTTCAGTACGAAGATCAGGATCAGCAATCCAATAGCTGAGGCGGTATTCGTCCTTGCGACTGAAGCGCCCTGGAAGTACAATCATATGCATCTGGCGGCGATCGCTACTGCCGACAGTTTGAGCGACTGCCAGC
Organism: uncultured Scytonema sp.; assembly: GCA_937873135.1. Lineage (GTDB taxonomy): Bacteria > Cyanobacteriota > Cyanobacteriia > Cyanobacteriales > Nostocaceae > Rhizonema. The sequence continues at coordinate 4,974 of CALMVQ010000056.1, forward strand.
ATCTCCTGCACAGTCAAATCAGTATCTATATTATCCTTAGCAACTTGTAAGATCTGAGGGATTTTTGCTATACTTGCTGGCTGAAGCAGCGTACGGATGATGTTTTTGAGGACTTCCTGCTGCCGTTGCACACGACCAATATCGCCCAAATCATCATGCCGAAAGCGGACATATTCTTGCAAGTGCTGTCCATTCAATTTTTGCAGCCCCGGTGAAAAATGAATACTGAGCTTTTGGGTGTGATCTGTGTAGTTCATCTGCTTGGGAATATTCACTTCGACTCCTCCCAATGCATCTACCAGATGAATAAATCCTTCAGTATCAACGCGAACGTAACGGTCGATGGGAATGTCCCCAAGCAAGTGACTTACAGCCTCTGCTGCGAGTTTTGGTCCACCCCGGACGTTTGCATCATTGATTTTAGCATGACTTACACTAGGTAACTGCACTAACGTATCCCGTGGAATGGATAAGATATTAATTTGATGTGTATCTGGTAAAAGTCGCACCAGAAGCATCGTATCACTGTTCCCGGAGAGTGCTTGATCACGACTAAACTGACTTTGATGTGGATGTCCTGAGTTGTCAATGCCAAGAATCAGAATGTTAACAGGCTGTTTTAGAGTTGCGGGGATAAAACCTGTCAGATTCCTCAGGCTGTGAGGCAAATGAAACGCCTGATTTTTCAGTGGAGTCAAACCCATCACTAAAGCAAAAACTGCGCTTGAAAAGACACACACCAGCGCTAGCATTCCTAGAAAGAATGGCTGTCGCCACAGGTTAGAATTTCGAGTGTCGTTTTTTTCTTTCACTTTTCACCTACACACACACTCTCAAAAGGCTATCATTTGTTATCTGTTCTTTATCCTTTGTAACAAATGCCCCCGACTATTCAGCAATCATTTGTCATTACTGAGGAGCGGATGTAGTGTTGGCGATCACATCGGCTAGCACTTGATTCAGAGTGGAAAGTGTCTATGAGTACCTTGAGTGTCAGTTTTCCTCTAAATAAACTTCCCCGTAATCTTTACCTGCTAAAAAAATACTTTGGTAGCGAACTTTACCTTTAATAACAACTTCATCTCCTTTTTGCAAACCAGTTTGATTGGTAACTACCCAGATTTTTCCTGTTGAGTCATTAATTTGGTATGCCTGTCGCTGCACAAGCTGAACTTGTCTTTCCACCTTTCCCTGAATATAAACAGTCTTGTCTTCCACTTCTTGACTGCTGTGGGAACTATGATCACTAGTATTACTTCCAGGCTGTGGAATGAGTTGCTGAATGGGGGTAATGTTAACACCTATTGCGTTCATACCGTAACGGTTCAACTTACTACAACTTAGCAGCCCAATTAAAAGAATAAAGGTTAATCCTAGTATGTAAAATTTTTTTGCTTGTTGCATGAGTGCTGCCTGATGAACGAATTTTTGTATTCGTGCTTGCTTCGTCGCAATTTTCATCCCATGAGTTCCCATAAGTAATTCTCTTGAAAAGATAAACCAAAATTAACATCCTTGTGTATTCTATGACTCAGTAATAAAATATCCACAACTAGATATAAAGTAATCAATGTTACAAAGAAAGGCAGAGGGCAGCTATGTATCCCCATAAATGAATTTAGAGGATTTAATAAGGACGCAGTATTTCCAACTTTATTCATAAATAAATTTAGGGGCTTTAAACCCTGTGGCAGAAGGGTAAATCCGAGCGATCTCTTCCCTTCTGCCTTCAGCATAGCTGCCCTCTGCCTTTCTTCTTGACTCCTGTCTCCCCAAAACCTCCTACGTGAAATTTTTATGGAACCAAAAATTGCCAAACTTCTTGACGGTAAAGCAGTAGCTGCCAAAATCAACCTTGAACTTTCTGCTACCATTACAAAGTTACAACCCCAAATAGGGCGTCCGCCTGGTTTAGCAGTGCTGATGGTTGGGGATAACCCAGCTTCAGCTGCTTATGTACGGGGTAAAGAACGAGCTTGTGCAAAAGTGGGCATTGCCTCATTTGGTAAACATTTCCCAGCCGAAACGACTCAAGCAGAACTCCTGTCAGCGATCGCCGCACTATCTGTAGATGAAATTGTTGATGGCATTCTTGTACAATTGCCTTTACCCAACCACCTGGATGCTAAAGTCCTTTTGCATCAAATTGCGCCAAATAAAGACGCTGATGGACTCCATGAGGTAAACTTAGGACGATTAGTACGGGGAGAACCGGGTTTACGCAGTTGCACTCCGTATGGGATTGTGCGGTTGTTAAAAGAATATGACATTTCTTTACAAGGAAAGCATGCAGTGGTCGTTGGACGCAGTATTTTGGTAGGTAAACCAATGGCGTTAATGCTACTTGAGGAAGACGCGACTGTGACGATCGCCCACTCGCGCTCATCCGATTTGGGAGCTATTACCAAAAATGCTGATATTCTGGTTTCAGCTGTAGGTTGTCCGGAACTAATTACAGCAGAAATGGTAAAACCTGGCGCTGTTGTGGTAGATGTGGGAATGAATCGTGTTACTGATGCCAATGGAAACAGTCACTTAGTTGGGGATGTCAGCTTTGACTCAGTTGCTCTATTGGCAGAATTTATCACCCCAGTTCCTGGTGGTGTTGGTCCGATGACTGTTGCCATGTTGTTACAAAACACGGTGAATAGTTATAGCCAAAAGTGTAAATAGGATTTGTCATTGGTCAGTTGATGGATGACTCTTTCCTTTAAAATTGTTACTTACATAACAGAACAACAAGGAAATTTTCAGGATGGTAGCAGCTGATAACCTTCAAAAAATTCCAGAGTCAGCAGAATTTGACCTGTTAGTCTACTTGAAAGAGCGACAAAAGCTTTGTGAAGTTGCTCTGGAAAAAGCGATACCCATGCGTTATCCAGAAAAAATTTACGAGGCAATGCGTTACTCGCTCTTAGCTGGTGGTAAGCGTCTGCGTCCTATTCTGTGCCTTGCTACCTGTGAAATGATCGGCGGTACAATAGCGATGGCAATGCCTACTGCTTGCGCCTTGGAAATGATCCATACAATGTCGCTCATTCATGACGACTTGCCGGCAATGGATAATGACGATTATCGTCGGGGAAAGCTAACCAATCATAAAGTCTATGGCGAAGATATTGCCATTTTGGCTGGGGATGGTTTGTTAGCTTACGCATTCGAGTATGTTGTTAACAATACTCAGGATGTCCCGTTAGATCGAGTCTTGCAAGTCATTGCTCGTTTGGGTTGTGCAACTGGAGCAGCTGGCTTGGTTGGGGGTCAAGTACTCGATTTAGAATCAGAAGGTAAAACAGACATTTCTTTAGAAACCCTAAATTTCATTCACAATCACAAAACAGCTGCTCTTTTAGAAGCTTGCGTCTTAAGCGGTGGTATTTTGGCAGGAGCATCCTCTGACAACGTACAAAGGCTATCTCGCTATTCTCAAAATATTGGGCTTGCCTTTCAAATTGTCGATGACATTCTCGATATCACCTCCACTCAAGAGCAATTAGGCAAAACAGCAGGCAAAGACCAAAAAGCAAGTAAAGTAACTTATCCTAGCCTTTGGGGGTTAGAACAATCCCGTCAACGTGCTCAAGAGTTAATTAATGCTGCTTGTCTAGAATTAGAACCCTTTGGGGAAAAAGCATTGCCGCTCCAAGCAATAGCGAAATTTATTACGAGTCGGAATCACTGAACTCATTTTGGATTGAAGATCAGTAGGTGGCATCTGATACATTTTCACACCTACAACTGTAGGGCGTACGAAACGGTGATCGGCAATCCTTAATAACAAACACCAAAATACCATGCAGGACTTAGGCGACATATTAGACAACCGGGTGTTGCTGGTTGCTCTGGTAGCTTGTTTGATTGCTCAACTATTAAAGCTCATAATCGAGCTAGTGAAAAATCGTAAACTGAATATTAGTGTTTTGGTTACAGCAGGAGGAATGCCTAGCTCTCATGCCGCGCTGGTTTCCTCTCTGGCGGCTGGTGTTGGGCAAACAATTGGTTGGGCTTCTTCAGAATTTGCGCTGGCTATGGTTTTTGCTATCATCGTGATGTACGATGCTGCGGGAGTTCGCCAAGCGGCTGGTAAGCAAGCTCGTATTCTCAATCAATTAATAGATGAATTATTTCACGAACACCCAGAATTTAACCAAGATCGCCTCAAGGAATTGCTGGGACATACTCCCTTTCAAGTCATAGCTGGCTCGGCTTTGGGTATCACTATATTTTTGTTAGCTAGATCAACTTATTGATATCAAGCTTTTGGCTTGATATATAAGGATTTCATTATGAGTGCCTTTTTACTTTTTACTTTTGCCTTGTTACTGTAATTTCACTGCTGAACGCAGTAACGTTACCTTGCGACTATCTACAAGTATGGCAAAAAAACCTCGGTCGGAAAGCGTCTGTAATTGGCTATACGCATCTTTTTGGTTTGTCGTATAAACCGCCAACAAATAGGGACGTTGTCCGTAGGAAGCAAAACCCACGTTACCTCCGACAACTCGCTGTACGTCAGTAGAAATTTCTGGATGGTTGAAATAATCCACCAATACAGCAAAACCCTCTCCTAACCGTTGGGGTTTATAAGGTACTGACTGAGTTGTTTGAGTTGGTACTGTTGTATCTCCTGGGCGAGTGGTGATGATGGCAGACAAGCCAACAACATTATTGATATATTTTGCCCAACGAGTCGCATCTTCCATCTTCCTAAACCCACCAATCCGCGTCACTGTATCGTTAAGGTATTTACAAGTATTGGGCTTAAGTTCGGATGGTAAAACTTGACGTAACTGCTTCTGATTATTTGGTGTGGGGCTGATGACTAATAAAAGATACTCACCACGAGCCGGAGGTTGACAAGTTGAAATTTGTTGAGCTGTGACAGAATTGACGCCACCGAGCAACCCTAAGATGGCGATCGCTGAACTACTGACTAGAGTATTTGGTAATGTCTTAAGAAGGCAGAAGGCAGGAGGCAGAGGGCAGAAGGAATCCCCATAAATAAATTTAAGGGATTTAATTTGGACGCCACAAGTGCCCGCGCTACGCGTCTCGAAATACATCTTTATTTTGTTTTTCATAAATGAATTTAGGGGCTTCAAACCCAGTGACAGAGGGCAGATCTTTGAACCTCTTTCCTTCTGCCTTCTGCCCTCTGCCCTCTGCCTTTCTTCGGTGAATTTTTGCCCAACCATTTTATACATAGATTCTCTTAGAAATTTGCTCAACAAGTCATTCGAGAAGAGCGGAAAGTTGCTTGGTATCCCGCGTCTCGTGCGTGGGATACCCATACCTAGGCTACAGGTTAATTGTGCAGTAATATTCTCCTCCCTTATGAAGCTCGTGGCGTTACAAAGGAAAGATTTCCCCGAAACGTGCACTTTGAGCGCTCTGGGAAACATAAGGTGGCTAACTTTCCCAGACTCATAAGAATTTTAAATTTACTCCACAGATCAAACACTGAAGCTACGTAAGTTGTGTTTATTCGCACTATTCTTACTGACTTCCTTCAATCTCAGATATCAGAATACAGTAGCAAGGGATGCCAAAGCATCAGGAATTGTTTCAGTTGGAGCCGAAAATTCTCCAGTGATCACGTACTCAAGTCTCAGTTTTAACCAAGTAATAAATTGGGGATTGGTAGAAATAATTGCCGCCGCCGGTTGGGGACACCTCTTTTTCTCCTCCACCTTCTGTGGTGCTTCCAGAAAAGCTGGTTGCTTAACCAACCAAAAATCAATTTCTTTTTCTTGTTCGTGGTAGTGACGGGTGCGTTCCTTGAGAACTTCATCTAAAGGTTCCTCTTCTACCAAAAAATGCTGACTTGCCAAAACGTAATAGTATGTTTGCATACTTCTTCCACTGGTTACTCTCAATTAATCATAGGGCGTACAGCACTGTCCTCTGTACGCCCACCATGAAATTGCTAATTGTTAACAGTTAGTTGAGAATCTCTGAAAAAGGACAACGACTCGCTTGCTGAGCAGTAGTTGCTCGTTTTTCTCCACGGTTCCACAATCGCTTGATAAAACCCCAAATTCCTTGCTGTTGACTGGTTTGTTTTACACCCGTTAACTTTTTTAAGAACAGGCTGTTGTCAAAGAAGTGTTCAACAGAAAGAATTTTCAAATCATCTGTGACGTAGGCAATACTCATACCCACAATCTCCACAACCTCTTGTGTCGGAGCAAAGTCTTTGTATGCACCACTAAAAGTTCCCCAATGCCGCCATTTGAAGGCAACCTTTGGTGGACTTGAGAAAACCTCTAGCACTTCCCACAGAAATCCGTTGGGAAAAGCTGTATGGAATAGTTGTCCTGAGGATTCAAAGGTTTCCTCTCTTGCCTGATAATGTTCGGTATCGCTGATAAATAAGTTGTAAGTCCCTTGCTGTGCAGCATCTTTAGCTGTGTAGGCAGGACCACCATTACTACTCATGCGAAACTGATCATTGACAACTGACAACCATTTTTGGGGATTGTTTTTAAAGGATACCTCCATTTCAAAAGTTCTCACCAAGTTTTGGACAATATCTTCTAGTGAACCGTCAAGGTGACGCTTAGTACTCTCCTTTGCGAGATTTTCATTTGATTTGGTATAGTCTGGAGGTTTGCCATAGCGCCATTCGACATCATGACTTTGTTCAAGAACTTTGTCTCTGTGCTGAACCCATAGCGGAAGGTTGTTTTGTTGTGTTGCGCTCATAGAAGTCTTTTGAAGAAGTGTTTGACGACAATATTAGGATTTCGCAGCGACACCCCCTCTACGCTTATGCGATTATGCTGACAATTGACCGCGTATGGTTTGTTTCATCTCGCGGACGGCTCTTTCCATACCAACTAACGCGGAGCGACTGACGATGGTATGACCAATATTAAGTTCCTCCATACCTGGAAGGCAAGCGACAGGATAAACGTTCCAGTAAGTAAGTCCATGTCCGGCATTTATCCGCAATCCCACTTTCATTGCTTGCTCGCACCCGGCAATTAGCGAGGCTAATTCCCGTTCACGACTTGTTTCATCTCCCGCCTCAGCATATTTACCCGTGTGCAGTTCAATAAACTTTGCTTGTATCTTGACAGAGGCTTCGATTTGTGCAGTTTCGGCATCGATAAATAAGCTCACTGGAATACCAGAGCTTTGCAATTTATCCACGATACCTCCGATTCTAGCAGTTTGGCTAACAATATCCAGTCCACCTTCAGTCGTCACCTCTTCCCGCTTTTCTGGCACTAAAGTTACATAATCGGGTTTGATATCGAGGGCGATCGCCAGCATTTCATCAGTTGCTGCCATCTCTAAATTGAGATGCGTTCTCACCGTCTGTCGCAACAGGCGCACATCCCGTTCTTGAATATGCCGTCTATCTTCCCGCAGGTGTACGGTGATCCCATCTGCACCAGCTAATTCTGCCAGCACCGCTGCCGCTACGGGATCTGGTTCCACTGTCCGCCGCGCTTGTCGGATGGTGGCTATATGATCAATGTTCACACCAAGTGTAGGCAACCCTCGTATCCCCCTATGCATAGCTCTGTTGGAGTTGATTGTAGCTGAAATATGGGCTACGTTCGTGATCTGCTTGAACCCAGAACATACTATTGGCAAGCATAAAGCTAGAGTTTTTGCCTCAGTTTTAGGAATCACAGCTGAAAATGCTGAGATCTTGCAACAGCTTGTGCTTTCAGCAGCTATTGAAGGTGAAGTTGTCCAGCAAAACACTACAGCATTCGGTCAACAGTTTAAGGTAGATTGGATAGTGCCAAATACTGGTGGTCTTCAACTGCCTACAATCTGGGAAATTACCTTGAAAAATCCCAACCCACGTTTGATTTCTGCATTTATTAAATGAAATGAAAAAATTTAAACTTTTAGATAGCATTGCTCTACTCAATTCGGTTTCAGTTGAGCGCCTAACCTTGGTGAAATCAGATTCTACTTAAGAACGAAAGTTTGCCAAGTGGACAAGTAGGAACGATTGTAGAAGTTTATGAAGAAGGAGAAGAAGTTCATTATTTAGTTGAATTTGCTGATACTCAAGGGCGTGAATATGCAATGGCGACAATGAGCGCAGATGAATTTTTAGTTTTGCAGTACGAACTGACAGTTGCCTAATTGTTGCAACTCTTAACGTTCGTTCTACTGATTCTCAGCCCACACCTTGGTAGACTGAATGTTGTGTAAATGCTATACTCTCGTCTCGTAAGCTTAATTAGAGACGCGACTTTCGGTTTTCTCAGGCACTCCAGATAAAAAGATACTTATAGCAATCAGAACATGGTAGATTCCCTAAAAAAACCTAGCTTTGAAGAACTGCGCCCAGGGATTAAAGTCCCAGCAAAGGAAACCCTACTGACACCCCGGTTTTACACCACCGACTTTGATGAAATGGCGCAGATGGACATTTCTGTCAACGAAGACGAGTTAAAAGCCATTCTCGAAGAGTTTCGTTGTGACTACAACCGCCATCACTTTGTTCGGGATGCCGAGTTTGAACAATCTTGGGATCATATTGATGGGGAAAAACGCCAGTTGTTCATTGAATTTCTCGAACGTTCCTGTACGGCGGAATTTTCAGGATTTCTGCTGTATAAAGAACTTAGCCGTCGCTTGAAAAACAAAAGCCCTGTATTGGCAGAATGCTTCTCTTTGATGTCACGGGATGAAGCGCGTCATGCTGGCTTTTTAAATAAAGCGATGTCAGACTTTAACATGTCGTTGGATTTAGGATTTTTAACGAAGAGTCGGAGTTATACCTTCTTTAAGCCAAAATTCATCTTCTACGCCACTTATCTTTCGGAAAAAATTGGTTATTGGCGTTACATTACAATTTATCGTCATCTGGAAGCACATCCTGAAGACAGGATTTATCCAATTTTCCGTTTCTTTGAGAACTGGTGTCAAGATGAAAACCGCCACGGGGATTTCTTTGACGCTATTATGAGAGCTCAACCGCAAATGTTGAACGATTGGAGGGCAAAACTGTGGAGTCGGTTCTTCCTATTGTCGGTATTTGCCACAATGTATCTCAACGACATCCAGCGTAAAGACTTTTACGCCTCTCTGGGATTGGATGCGCGGGAATACGACATGTATGTGATTAAAAAGACAAACGAAAGTACAGGACGAGTTTTCCCAGTCATTTTGGATGTTGAGAATCCAGAGTTCTATCAGCGCTTGGATGTTTGTGTTCAGAATAACGCGAAGTTGAGTGCGATCGCTCAGTCCAACACTCCAAAATTCCTGCAATTCTTCCAGAAGTTACCACACTACGTCTCCAGTGGTTGGCAGTTACTCCGGTTGTACTTCATGAAGCCAATTGATGCAGTAGCTATTCAAAATACCGTTCATTAAATAGTAAAACGGTTTTGTGACGAAAAAAGTGGTTCTGCTCTGTGCAGAGCCACTTTTTTTATACTACAGTGGCAACTTCAATTGTGCTTTCGCTTCTATATAGGTTTTTATTATTTTGGACTTTGGACAAATAAAAAAAGGTTGGTGTAAGAAATACACGAATCAAAAATCCGCATCACAAATTGTCTCAGTTCGTTTTTGAACTGAAGTCAATGTCAACTAGTGCAACAAGGCAAAAGTTAAAAGTCAAAAGGCAAAAGTTAAAAGTTAAAAGGCACTCATAAAGAAAAAACGGTTTCAAGCCGCCAAATCGATGGAAAACCAAAAAATATTTTTT
>CALMVQ010000057.1 GCA_937873135.1 uncultured Scytonema sp.
ATGCTTGGGGTTGGTTCGCTCACTGTGGTCTATTCATGTGAAAACCGCTGTAAGACAAACTGATGTTATCTCAGTCGATGACGAGCAACGCCTGCGTGCGCTTGAGGAAAAATACTGTTCGTTCGGCGATACCGTCCATTACTTGGAGGAGCCGAAAATTTTCACAGAATGCAACGGCTCTTACGTGTATGACAGCGAAGGAACGGCATTCCTCGATTTACAGATGTGGTATTCTGCTTGTAGCTTGGGATATGCCAACCAGCGCTTGAATAATGCCCTTAAACAGCAGATCGACACCTTGCCGCAGGTCGCCTCACAATATCTGCATCCGACGAAAATCGAGCTGGCAGCTACAATTGCACAGGATATCGAAAGGAAATTCGGCGAGAAAGGCCGCGTTCATTTCAATGTCGGCGGCAGTCAGGCGGTGGAGGATTCGCTCAAGCTGGTGCGGAATGCCTCAGGGGGCAAAAGCCTGATGTTCGCTTTTGAAGGCGGCTATCATGGTCGAACTCTAGGGGCTTCCGCGATTACGTCCAGCTATCGCTATCGCCGCCGCTATGGCCATTTTGGCGATCGCGCTCAGTTTGTACCGTTTCCGTATTGCTTCCGTTGCCCTTATGGTAAAAAGCGTGAAGACTGCGGTCTGTATTGTGTTGATCAGTTCGAGCGTCTGTTCGAGACGGAATATTATGGCGTGTGGGATGGAAAGGCCGGACAGGCTGAATATGCTGCATTTTATATAGAAATGATTCAGGGAACTGGCGGTTATGTTATTCCACCATCCGGCTATTTCGAGCGCCTGCAAGGAATTCTGGAAGCGCGGAAAATCCTGATCGTCGATGATGAAATCCAGATGGGCTTTTACCGTACTGGTAAATTATGGGCGATCGAGCATTTCGGCATCAAACCAGATATCATCGTATTTGGGAAAGCTTTGACCAATGGACTCAATCCGCTTTCTGGCATCTGGGCGAAGGAAGAGCTGATTAACCCCGAAAAATTCCCACCAGGCTCCACCCATTCTACGTTTGCGAGTAATCCGTTGGGAACCGCAGTCGGTCTGGAAACGCTTAAGATACTGCACGAAGAGGATTACGAAACCCTCACCCGTGAAAAGGGAGCATATTTCCTCGAAGGGTTGAAAGACCTAAAACAACGCCATAAAATCGTCGGTGATGTCGATGGACTGGGGATGGCACTCCGCCTTGAAATCTGTAGCGCGGAGGATAGCTTTACGCCTGACAAGGCGATGACAGACCGCATTGTAGACGAAGCAATGCTGGGCAATCTGGAGTATGGCGGCAAAAAATACGGTCTGGTATTGGATATTGGCGGGTATTACAAGAACGTGATTACCATTGCCCCTGCCTTCAGCATCAGCTATGAAGAAATCGATATGGCCATCAATATGCTCGATCAGCTGTTTACCCGGTGCACCCGCAAGTAAACCATATTTCTTACCCTGTGCTTCCTAATCGCTTTCCATCAAACTTGTGCATCATGTGTGTGGTGAACTACTGAAGTGTTTGGTAACAGCACTCATCAGCTAGCTTTCAGTGTATGAGGGAAAACGAGTCGTGACGTTGATTGGGTAAGTGCGATTTTCATCATGTCAAAGCTTTACTGTTGCAACGGTTTATTGATATGCGTTTTTATATCAATAACCCTGTTTGTAAGTAGGTACGCCTTATGGTAGATATGCTAGTCAAGTTGTATGACTTGAAGGATGATTGGAGCTTTCTGGAATCTCAAGAGAAGTTAGGAATTACCATTCGCAAGCCCATTGGTCCAGAAAAACACATTTTGATCGACTGGGTTAGGGAGAAATCTGGTGATCCTTGGGCAAACGAATGGGCAAGCGAAACGGACGTAGCCATGTCCAACTGTCCCAAAACGTGCTTTGTGGCAGTCAAGGACCGAGAGTTTCTCGGAATTGCTTGTTATGACGCAACAGCCTTGGGCATGTTCGGACCGCTCAGTGTAGTAAAGTCCTCTCGCGGAAAAGGAACTGGAAAGGCATTGCTGCTGGCATGCATGTTGGACATGAAACTAAAGGGGTACGGATATGCTATAATTGGAATGACTGAGATTGTAGAATTCTACAGAAATTGCGTGGGAGCTATTGAAATTCCTGACTCATTTCCAAGTGTTTGGAAGACATGGGTAAGCACAAAAAAGGCTTAAGCGACAAAGTCTCGAAAGCTGCATATCGCCCTATCGTGGCTTTAGATCGCATTTATCAAGGGTTGCCCACTAGCGCAACTGGAATAAGAATTACTTACTCCCAACACGAGTGTAAGATTACCTATTTTTTTTCTTGGCTTCCTTGGCTCAGTAGCATTTTTTATAGCGGTATTCTTTTAATGGGAAGGGAGTCATTGATGATTCTGCCTGAAAGTTAGGAAAAACATCCTATGTGTATCTACATAAATGGTTTGAGATATCATTTTGACCTCACTTTTCAGCAGAATTCCGGCATGATGATAGAAATTTTATAAGGTTGCATCAGGAGGTACCCAGTGAAAGCCGCAGTTCTATACGGACCAAATCAAGTTGAGATTCGCGATGTTACCACGCCAAATCTTCCTCAAAAAGGAGAAGTCATTGCAGAAGTAGAATTTGTTGGAGTTTGCCGGACAGACCAACAACTCACAGCTGCGGGTTTAGACTGCGAACGCATCTTAGGTCATGAGGTCGTCTGTCAGCTCCCTCAGGAACAAGGTCATTTCGCCCTTAATGACGAGATCTCCTGTGGTCAATGCAGCTATTGCCAAGAGGGGCTCACCAGTCATTGCCAGAATTTGCAGGAACTAGGTGTGAACCAAGACGGGGGATATGCCGAGAAAATTTGCGTACCCAGAAAAGCTTTATACCGATTTGAATTCAATAATCCCGCGTTGGGAGTGTTAATCGAGCCTTTGAGTTGTGCACTTAGGGGAGTAGAACGAATTCAGGCTGCTACTAACTTGTTGTCAGTTTCACAACCAGCAACCTTGGTGATTGGAGGTGGACTTTCGGGCGCTCTGATAAGCTACCTGCTGACTCATTCCCCTAATAACAAATGTAACATTAAGCTCTACGATATCAGTAAAATGCCGATTCCCTGGGCGGAAAAACTAGGGATAGAACGGGTAGAAGAACCAGAAAAAGGTAAAGCGCACTTAGTTGTCGAGTGTTCCGGTTCGCCAGGTGGTCTTACTACGGCTCTACAGGTGGTACGTAACGCCGGGATAGTCTTTATTTATGGTGTACCTAAGGCAGGAATTTCTTTACCTGTTTCTCCACATGAACTTTTCATGCGGGAGATTGCAGTGCTGACATCCTTCGCGGGTGTCACAGAAAAGACGATAGCGAAAGCGATCGCTCACATTAAGGGCGACGAAGCATTTTTTGAACAATTGCTCGGTCGAGCGATCCCTCTGGAGAAACTTCCCGAAGAATTGACGCATTGGAATCCGCAACCCGGTACGCGCACCATAGTTGATATGGGCGCTTGATGAAGATTTTCTATTTAGATGCTGCAATCATCTAAAAATATGGAGGTTTGCTGATTGACAGCAAGCCTCTGTGGTGCATAGCGGATTTGAGGTATTAAATAACTTGGAAGTGCCACTGCCAGAAAATATGTGCAATCAAACAATGGATTTGCGTAAAAGGGAGGTCGTAACCTTTGCTATGCAGAATTTCCTTCGACCCCACCGAAGAATGTCCACTGCTAAATGCAACTTAAGAATGATTCTGTTGATAAATTAATTAGAGGTGAGATTGCACAAGAATATTACAAGCTTCAGTTAACCATACTCTTGGTTGAAAATAGACTTTGTAGAAATGTTAAAACATTAAGTCAAGTATAAACATAAATATCAAGATAAATATAAGAAAAAAAGAAGAATCTCTCAAGCTCGTAGGCTATATCTATCAAAGAAAATATACCAAAATGAAGAAATTTGCAGGTAAAGTTGCTTTGATTACGGGTGCCAGTTCTGGGATTGGTCGGGCAACAGCGTTAGCTTTTGCGAGGGAAGGAGCCAAAGTAGTAGTTGCCAGTCGCCGGATTGTCGAAGGTGAGGAGACGACACAGTTACTGAAAGACAAAGGTGGCGAAGCCATTTTCGTGCAAACCGATGTGGCAAAAGCCTCGGAGGTGGAAGCATTGGTTGACAAAACGGTGGCAATGTATGGTCGTCTAGATATCGCCTTCAATAATGCAGGGGTTCAGGGAGCGCTCAAAAAACTGATTGATCTCACTGAATCCGACTTTGAATTCATCATCAACATCAATCTTAAAGGGGTTTTGTTGTCGATGAAATATGAGATTATACAGATGCTCAAACAAGGGGGAGGTGCGATCGTCAATACGTCCTCAAGCTTCGGACTGCTTGGTGCTCCTGCCGCTACTCTTTATGCAGCGAGCAAGCATGGGGTTGAAGGAATTACGAAATCAGCAGCTTTAGAATATGCGAAATTAGGTATCCGAATTAACTCCGTGTGTCCTGGCTCGATTGAAACTCCGATGATTAACCGCTTCTTCACCGCTAATCCGTTCTCCACCAGCGCCGAAGAAGCCAGATCACAAGATATCGCGCTGCATCCATTAGGACGTATCGGTGAGCCGGAAGAAGTGGCTGAAGCAGTGGTGTGGCTATGTTCAGATCAGGCTTCGTTTGTTACCGGCCATTCCTTAGCCGTAGATGGTGGGTACGCCATACAGTAGACAGTCCTCATGAGCTTAATTGGAATTTTCAGGCGTCCCCTTACACCCCAAAATTATTGAAGATGAGAGATGTTCGGATCATGAAGTGGTACAATGAACCCCCACCTTGGCACATTGACGATGACACTATCCAGATTACCTCCAGTCCACATACTGATTTTTGGCGCAAAACCAAAGACGGTCTTATCAGCGATAATGGGCATTTTTATTATCAACCCGTTCAGGGAAATTTTTGTGTTCAGGTCAATATTAGTGGTGAGTACAAGGAGCAATACGATCAATCAGGATTGATGGTACGCTTGGATGAATTCAATTGGTTGAAATGTGGGATTGAATTAGTTGACGGGGTTCGACATATAGCTGCGGTTATGACTCTGGATTACTCAGACGCATCTGTTATCCCCATTCCCCCTGAGATCCCAGCAATTTGGCTGCGGGTGGTACGACATGAAGCACTTCTAGAAGTTTTCTACTCATTAGATGGAGTGCAATACAATGTTTTCAGAACGGCTCATTTCACATCGACTGAGATTGTGAATGTAGGAGTCATGTGTGCCGCACCCACAAAAGGGAGCCTGACTACAACCTTGAAAGGATTGAAAATTGAATCTTGCGAATAGCTTGGTTGAAGGTTGAGTTGAACCAAAAACTGGATTCTATCCAAGCGCGACGGTCTAGGGATATATGCAAAAAAGTCGAAAAGACGACTAATATTAACATTAAAATTCATTTTCTGGAGTAATAATATGCAACAAGCAACTGTACAACACCCTCAAATAGGCTCTGCTGCATGGGGATGGCGAGAGTTAGAAGTGCCAGAGTATTTTCGTTGTGTCACTCATTTAGGCCTCAAATTAGTCGAAGTGAATGCCCATTCCGAAACCCCTAAACACTTGCTCAATACCTTTAGCGAAGAGGCAGTAGAAAAGGTGACTCACTGGGCAGAAGAGGCAGATGTAAAAATTGTCTGTTTAGCAGCAGATAATGACTTTACACTTATTAATGAATCCGACTTGGAAGCAGAAATTCAAAAAGTTCGTCGCTTTGTCGATATGGCAGAAAAACTGGGGACAAAATTGATCCGAATTTTTTCAGGGGGGGATAAAACTGAATATGTTCCGCCAGAAATGTTTACCCAACTGCACTATGCGTTCAATTGTGTCGGGGATTATGCATATGAGCGAGGGATTGAACTGGCGATCGAAAACCACGGTGGAGTCACAGGCACCGGTCAAAGGATGCTTCATCTTATGGAAGGTATCAAAAGTCCGGCAGTCGGGGTGAATTACGATCCAGCCAATTTTCTGATGGCAGGTGCAGATCCCCTCATGGCCTTACGCAACATCCTACCTTGGGTAAAATATACTCACTGGAAAGATGTACGATGGGAAAACGGCAAGGCTGAATATTGTGCCTTGGGTGAAGGAGAAATGGTTTGTCAGCCAATCGTCAAGGAGCTACTCAAGGCTAATTATCAGGGGTATTGGGTGATTGAGTATGAAGAAAGTGTTGATGTGCAACGCGGTACTCAAGATAGTGTGAACTATCTTAAGCAAGTATTCCAAAAAGTTAGCTGAAAAGAATTGCTGCGATATTTTAACGAGAATTTCTCTTGTTACAAACAAAGGCAGAGAGCAAGCGGCCTTTTGCCTTTTGAAGTCAGCGCGTGTACTACTACAGTACCACATAAATCATCTAAGGTTGAAAACAGCTTAAAACCCTGTCTATACATGTATTCTTTTATCCTCTCTCTTGTCTTCTAATGATATGATTCGATTATGGCGAGAAATTCTGACCAAGACCGTCCAGATGGTTCAAGTTTAAAGTCTCAGTGTCTTGGGTTCCCTGCAATCTTGTCGCTAGCGATCGCCCTTGTCGGTCCTGAGGCGAGCCCTGCAATAGGTTTACCCCCAATATTTGCTCAATCAGGCAACGGCACCTGGTTGGCATTTGTGATTGCTACTATCGGACTAGTCTTTGTCAGTCTCAATATTAATGAGTTTGCTAGCCGAAAAGCCTCATCAGGCTCTATGTACACTTACGTTGCTTGGGGGCTGGGTTCAATAGCTGGTGTCCTCTGCGGCTGGGCTCTCACCATTGCTTACACCTTCGGTGGCATGGCTGCAATATCTGGTTCGGTCAACTATGTTAATGTCTTGTTGCGGTCACTGGGCTTTCAGGTATTCCCATTCTTAATCTTTGCCATTGGTGTCGGCTTAGCTGCATTTCTAGCTTATAAGGGGATCGAACTGTCAACGATACTCTTGCTAAGTATTCAAGTCATCTCAGTATCGATCATCCTATGCTTAGTGTATATTGTTCTCTCAAAGCATGGCTTTGCACCAGACATGAGGCAGCTATCATTGCAGAAGGTATCGTTCCAGAATATACAACTCGGTTTGGTACTAGCAGTGTTTAGCTTCACAGGTTTTGAGGGTGCTACGACGATGGGAGAGGAAGCTAAGAAGCCTCTCAAGTTTATTCCACGGACGGTATTGATCACTCCAGTGGTGGTGGGGTTATTTTTCATCATCAGTTCCTATGTGGTAGTGTTAGGCTTTGAGGGCAATCAAGTCACCCTTGACAAGAGCGACGCACCGCTTAATGTCGTATCTAACTTAGCTGGTGTTAGCTTCTTTGGTGTGCTGATTTCGATAAATACCGTGATTAGCCTGTTTGCCGCCTGCCTAGCCAACATCACGGCAGTGTCGCGGATTCTCCTCACCATGGGTCGTCATGGACTACTACATCGATCAATTGGTCGTGTGCATCGACGCAACCAAACGCCTCATATTGCAATAGCTTTAGTGGGAGTGCTGATATTCTTTGTGCCAGCCTTGCTGAGTCTATGGGGTACAACGGCAATCAAAATTTATGAATACACAGGCACTTTTGCATCCTATGGCTTTATAATGACATATATTTTAGTTTCGGTTGCTGCTCCTGTCTATCTCTACAAACAGCAGAAGCTGCGGGCTGCAAATGTTGTGATCTCGGTGCTGGCTGTGTTATTCTTGCTGATTCCAGTCGTCGGTAGTGTGTATCCGATGCCGCCTCCTCCCATTAATAAGTTACCATTACTGTTCTTAATGCTGATTGTAATTGGCGGTGGTTGGTTTATGTGGCGAGGCTGGCGCTCTCCAAGGTTGATGGAAGAAATAAAGCGGGATGCTGAAGGTTGAGTAATAAAATTATGAAGCCCACCCACGCGCACCCAGTGGTATCACACATTAGAAGCAATAGCAACTGAACACTACCCACCCTAGGCTTTTTTTCCCCTACTCCCCGCCTTTGATGCTGAGTCCAGCATCTTCCGAAGCACCTAAGGATAAAGCTGTCCAATCTAAATCGGCACGTCCTTTTGCGATCGCGGAAATGAAGCGATCGTGCAGCATACTTGCTATAGGCATGGGGGTTTTGCTGGCTGCGGCTGTCTGCAAAACTAAGTCATTATCTTTAAGTCCTAAAAACAGTTTCAGGTAGGCTGTCTCGTGGTTGTGTTGGGCAATTAACTTTCCATAACGTTCGTAAGCAGGACAGGCAAAAAGCGTATGGGCGATCGTATCGGCAATTTTTGTGCGCTCAATCCCGTTTTTTTCTGCAAAAGCAAAAGCTTCAGCCATTGCCTCAATAGCAGCACCTAGCAGGAAGTTGCCAGCTAGCTTGACTACGTTAGCCGCCCCGACTTCTTCGCCAAAATCGAATACGCCTTGCCCGAGGGCTTCCATTAACGGTTGCACTCGTTCCTTAGCGGCTTGAGAACCTGATAGATATATCCATAACTTGCGTGCTGCTGCTGCCTCAGGTGGGCCGAAAACAGGTGCGGCTATATAAGTCACACCGTGTTGCTGATGGTGTTCGGCAAGTTGGTGTGCCGTTGCTGGTGCTAAAGTACTCATGGATACATGGATTCCACCCGATCCCAAGCGAGGGAGCATCCCCGTTTCCTCAGATACTATGTCTGCTACCACTTCGTCGTTGCTAAGCATAGTGATGACAATCCCACCAGGTTCAGCAACTTCCTGGGGATGCGATACCAACTTTGCGCCTCGTTTGACTAAGGGTTCTGCTTTTTCAGGCGTCCGGTTGTAGACTTTGAGGGTGTAGCCAGCTTCTATAAGATTACTAGCCATAGGTTGACCCATATTTCCTAAACCAATGAAACCGACGTGTTCCGTCATACGATTTTTTCCTGTTTCAAACTTTGAATTGACCAAGAGGTAATAAAGCGTGCAACTTAAGCTTTTTTAATTTTTAATTCCATTTAAAATTTGCACATCCAGAATAGTATTACCTCCAACTAGAAGCTGGTTTGACCCGCCTGCAGCGCTGCTTCACTGCTCCGCGTCCACGCAACAGTCACCAGAACTATGGCTGTAAATATAAGTACAAGTAGGCGCTTGGTCATAGTTTGCTGCATCTTCCTTATTTTTCGCTTTTTACCTGCCAATCGTGCAAATCATCTTCAACCAGGAACAAGGACAATTTTGCCTTGAGAGTGATTGAGTATCAATTCGTAAGCACTTGCAGCATTGGCCAGCGCTTGCTTTTCTATAGAGTCGGGAGCAACCAGCACCTTTGACTCAAAACCAGGAGTGAGGTTTTCTAGAATTCCCGCACAGTCACTGGCATTTAATTCCAAGGAGTTGACTCCTAAAAGCCTTAACTGACGGCGATAAAAATCCATCAAGTCAATACTAACTTGCTGCTGTTTTGGCGGAACGCTAATTTCGGTAAGGCGACCTTTTGGAGCGAGTGCCGCAAGGCACTTTACCGCTAACTCACCGCCTACTGTATCAATGATGACATCTGCACCACGATTATTAGTCAATGATTTCGTTGCTTCCACCAAATCATGAGAAGACAAATCTGCCACATCCACATTAAACTGCTCGATTTGCGCTCTATCTTCGGCGTGTCGTATCGTACCAATCACGTGCGCTCCCTTCCAACGAGCAATATGCATAGCAGCACTACCAACACCGCCAGTCGCTCCAATTACCAATACGGTTTCACCAGGTTGCATTTGTGCTGCTTGCATCACGCACATCCAAGCGGTTACATAAGTCACTCCTATTGAGGCGGCTTGCTCCATTGACAGTAGACTCGGCTTGGGACGTACTGCGGACTTTGGTAGCAAGAGGTACTCAGCATGGGTGCCGTCACGAGTGAAACCGAGATCTCCACCTGTCCCCCAGACTTCTATCCCAACTAAGTTGGCAGGACCTTCTTCCACAACACCCGCAAAGTCACGCCCAGGAGTGCGCGGCAGAGTTGTATGCTTCATCAACCCCTGCACGTTCTTAACATCACTTGCGTTAATAGAAGCAGCTAGGACTTTCACTAGAACCTCATCCAGCCCCGGTTGTGGTGTGGGAATTTCTTGCAAATGAAGTTCGGAAGGAGATCCAAATTGCTCAAAACGGATGCTCTGCATGGTTAATATCCTTATTTGCTCACACGAATTAGTACTGTTGCACTTCAGCCTAAACTATAAACCAACGGAGTATCAACCAGATGCTTGGCAGTGGTTAGTCCAACTTTTCTCTAACTTCTGGCTGTTAAATTCTGTTGTCAAAACTGCTAAATAAATATGGAGAGCGAAGACTGAAATTCAGCGTAAAAGCGATGGTAAACAGTAAGACTTTCCCATATACAAAACCGTCCGCGAATAAAGTGGCGCAAGTCCTTCCTGAGACAGTCGTGCTAGCTAGCAAACAAGAAACTTGGCGTGGCGTTATCGGAAAAGTAGTAGTATAAATACGTAGTTAAAAGTATTAATTAATTCAAAACTGAACACAACGAGGAATCATGTTATGAAATATAAACTCTTGGGTAAAAGCGGCTTACGGGTTTCCGAACTCTGTTTGGGCACTATGACTTTTGGCGACGATTGGGGCTGGGGTGCATCTCAAGAAGAAAGCCGCAAGATTTTTGATGCGTTTGTGGAAGCTGGAGGCAATTTCATCGACACAGCAAATTAACAAGGCAAAAGTAAAAAGTCAAAAGGCACTCATAATGAAATCCTTATATATCAAGCTTTTGGTTTGAGATTTACTGGTAAGTTATTTCAGCCAGCCTGCACTAATAAACTAAGGAGCACAAATGACTCAAGACAAGCAAAATCAAGCGATCGCGATCGTCACTGGTGCAAATCGAGGTATCGGACTGGAAGTAGTACGTCAGCTTGCTCATCGAGGTATGACTGTTATTTTGGGAGCACGCGATTTAGAAAAAGGGAAAGCTGCGGCTGTTGCATTAACGAACGAAAGTCTCACAGTTATACCCCGACAGCTAGATGTATCTGAGCCAGAAAGTATTGATCGCCTTGTAACTCAAATTGAGGCAGAATTTGGATATCTGGACATTCTCGTTAATAATGCTGGTATTCTCTACGATACTTGGCAGCAAGCGAACACTGCCGATCTTGATACAGTACGCCAAGCCCTCGAAACTAATACCTTCGGACCTTGGCGCATGTGTCAGGCATTTATTCCACTTCTCCGTAGAAGTCAAGGTGGACGAATTGTGAATGTTTCTAGTGAAGGTGGCTCATTAGCAAGTATGAGTGGTGGAACACCCGCTTATAGTGTATCAAAAGTAGCACTCAATGCCTTAACGCGGATGCTGGCCGCTGAACTGAAAGAAACTGGCATTTTGGTCAACTCTGTTTGCCCCGGTTGGGTGGCAACTGATATGGGCGGCGCAGGTGGGCGGCCTGTTGAGCAGGGAGCTTCGGGCGTAATTTGGGCAGCGACACTCCCCAAAAACGGACCGACGGGTGGATTTTTCCGTGATGGCAAGCCCTTACCTTGGTAGGTGCTGTTTCGGCACTGTCCTTGGGCAAAAAATAATGTAGGGGCGGGGCGAACAGCCGTTCGCCCCTACAAAGGGTTCTGACTAGCTTTCACCCGAACTCTGAACGCTACAATCAAACCAGAGCCACGAAAAAGTCAAGGTGTTGAAAGATTATGGTAGCTATCACCCAACAACCCCAAAAAATGACCCCCGAGGAATATCTCAAATGGGAACCTCAGCAAGACGTTCGCTACGAATATGTCAACGGCGAAGTTTTTGCCATGACGGGTGATACAATTCCTCATAATGATATCGCACTTAACCTTTACAGAGCCTTGTATCCTCATCTGCGTTCGGTGGGTTGCCGAGTAAATGTGTCAGACGTAAAAATACAACTCAGTTCCCAAAGCCAGTACTACTATCCTGATGTTATCGTCAGTTGCGACCCTCAAGACCTCAACGCCCGCAAATTTATTCAATTTCCCAAGCTGATTGTCGAAGTCCTCTCCCCAGGTACAAGCGGCAAAGACAGGGGTGAAAAATTCACTTATTATCTAACAATTCCCACTTTGCAAGAGTATATCTTGATTAACTCTGAACAAATCTCCGTCGAGCGTTACTCTCGGGGAGAGGGTAGAATGTGGCTTTACTATCCCTACACGGCTGGAGATATTATTACTCTATCAAGTATTGAATTTGAATGCCCTATTGAATTGTTGTATGAAGGTGTTGTATTGGGAGCCGAGGAATAATTTAGTTAAAAATAATAGTATCAATAGTATAGCAGAATCTATCGTTGAACAAGCTACTCTCCAATAGTTTGAACAATTAAACTACACCACCTTCCACGCCTCGTAAATCACACCACCTACACGAGTTTTTCTGACCAAAAGTAAGCAATATTCGACGCCTGCCATTCTTTACGTCTTGAGTGAGAGGAAGCTTCGGATCATATTAAATACGATAGTAAAGTTGCTTTCAGTGACTCGCCTTAAAAGGGATGAGGAGCAGCAACCACCGATCCTGGCAGACTTACTTATCTGCTAAAGAAAATTAATACGCAACGCAAACTAGTTAAAGTATTAAATAGTACCTAAGACACTTAATATGACTGAACGCAATCCGATCAACGAGCAAAGCAAACAAGAGGCTCTAGACTCCTTTCGTAAAGAAGCAGGGGAATATCTCACCACCAATCAGGGAATCGGGGTTAACAACACAAATGATTCCCTCAAAGCAGGTGACCGTGGACCTACATTAGTAGAGGACTTTCACTTCCGCGAGAAGCTAGCACACTTTGATCGAGAGCGGATTCCAGAGCGAGTTGTTCATGCGCGAGGAGCTGGTGTTCATGGGTACTTCCAGCCTTATGAATCCATGAAGGAGTATACGAAGGCAAAGTTTTTACAAAACCCCTCAGTGAAAACTCCGGTCTTTGTTCGATTCTCGACGGTTGCCGGGTTCCGGGGTTCAGCCGATACTGCACGTGATGTGCGCGGATTTTCCGTTAGATTTTACACTGAAGATGGCAACTACGATATAGTAGGCAATAATATTCCGGTCTTTTTCATCCAAGACGCCATCAAGTTTCCTGACTTGGTTCATGCCCTTAAACCCGAACCGCATAACGAAATACCCCAAGCGGGAACCGCTCATGACAACTTCTGGGACTTCATCTCCCTAATGCCCGAGTCGATGCACATGATTATGTGGATACTATCGGATCGTACCCTTCCCAGAAGTTACCGGATGATGCAAGGGTTTGGTATTCACACTTTCCGCTTTATCAACGAACAAGGCAAAGCCCGGTTTGTGAAATTTCACTGGAAGCCAATTCTGGGCGTGCATTCGATAGTGTGGGATGAGGCGCAGAAAGCAGGCGGAAAAGATCCCGATTTCCATCGCCGCGATTTAGGAGACGCGATCGAAATGGGTGATTATCCCGAATTTGAACTCGGTGTGCAGATTGTGGAGGAAGGGGACGAATCGAAATTTGATTTCGATATCCTTGATTCTACCAAGCTCATTCCCGAAGAACTGGTTCCGGTGAAGCCAATCGGCAAAATGGTACTCAACCGCAACCCTGACAACTACTTTGCGGAAACAGAGCAAGTCGCCTTCCAACCAGCCAATATTGTACCGGGCATAGACTTCTCGGATGACCCACTGTTGCAAGGTCGGATCTTCTCCTACGCTGATACGCAAGTGCACCGTTTGGGAAGCGCAAATTATACCGATCTCCCAATCAACCGCCCTGTTTGTCCGTTCCATAATAACCAACGGGACGGCGTTATGCAGTACAACATTCCCACTTCAAAGGTGAACTACTACCCAAATTCCCTCGGTAATGGTAACCCGATGCCGGCTCCGGAAAATCTCGGTGGCTTTGTCAGCCATAAAGAGCCGGTGGAAGGTCATAAAATTAGAGAACGCAGCCCCAGTTTCAGCGATCACTTTAGTCAGGCAACCTTATTTTGGAACAGTCTGTCTGAAGTAGAGAAAGAACACTTAGTCAAAGCGGCACTTTTTGAGTTGGGCAAAGTGATGAACGACGGCGTCAAAGAGCGGATGCTGGAGTTATTCAACTCTGTCGATCATCAACTCGTCACTCGCATTGCCGAAGGGTTGGGCTTACCTGTTCCCAAAGAAGTGAAGCAGAATCACGGGCAAAAGTCTCCAGCACTTAGTATCCAAACTATGCAGGAGTTGATGCCAGAAAAAACGATTAAGACTCGTAAAATTGCAATTCTAGCCACAGATGGTGTGAATGCTCATGAAATGATGACAATCCAGCAAGCACTGGAAGACGCCGGCGCTCATGCAAAGGTGGTTGCGACTCATGGCGGCAAGATCAAAGGCGACGATGGTAAGGAGATCCCGGTTGAGATGACCTTTATCACGAGTGCTTCTGTGATGTTTGATGCAGTGTACGTACCTGGTGGAGCGCAGAGTATCAAGATGCTCAAGCAGCAGGGAGAAGCTGTTAACTTCATTACCGAGGCATTTAAGCACTGTAAAGCGATCGCCGCTACAAGCGAGGGCGTCGAACTACTATCGATAGCCGATCTTCTGGGCGCGAATTTGTCTAGTAATGGGCTTCATTCTTCTGTCGGTGTGGTGACAAGTCAGCAGCCCTCTGACTTGAAATCGTTCAGTAATGATTTTATCACTGCGATCGCTCAACATCGTCATTGGAAGAGATCTCAAAAGGAAATGGTGCCCGCATAAGCACTTGGAATTAGACATCAACATAAATGATGTAAGGGCGCTTCTGTAGGAGCGCCCCTACTAATGGTTTTGACGAGGGCATAATTAATTATGAGAATCTGTAACTAGCGCAAATACATTCCTACAAACGTCGAGATGGTTTGCACTCTTTTAAGTCAAGCCAAGCATTGGTTAAAGTCCGTAACTTGAACCTCGAACTTTAGTAATTAACGCGATATAAGGCTTTTGATCAGCGGCAAGTCGGCGAAATTGCAACAACATCTTCGTCAACTGTCTGGTGCTGAAATTTACAAGTAGCACAGTTTCGCTGACACGCTAATAACTTAAAACTTTAGGAGACTTCAACGTATGAAAGCAGTATGCTGGCACGGTGCTAAAGATGTACGGGTGGAAACAGTACCCGATCCAAAAATCATTAATCCGCGTGATGCGATTGTGAAAATCACCTCAACGGCAATTTGTGGTTCTGATTTACATCTTTATAACGGCTACAACCCTTCAATGAAAAAGGGTGACATCCTTGGTCATGAATTTATGGGGGAGGTTGTCGAGTTAGGTAGCTCGGTAAAAAATATTTCTATAGGCGATCGCGTTGTCGTCCCCTTTACCATTTCCTGCGGATCTTGTTTCTTCTGCAACAAGGATTTATGGTCACTGTGCGATAACTCCAACCCCAACGCTTGGATGGCAGAAAAACTCTTGGGTCATTCCCCATCTGGACTTTTCGGCTATTCCCAGCTTACAGGTGGCTACGCAGGCGGTCAAGCTGAATATGCCCGCGTTCCCTTTGCCGATGTCGGTTTGTTCAAAATTCCTGATGGATTGAGTGACGAACAAGTCCTATTTCTTACAGATATCTTCCCTACGGGATACATGGCAGCGGAAAACTGCAATATTGAGCCAGGAGATACTGTCGCGATCTGGGGTTGTGGTCCTGTTGGACAGTTTGCCATTAAAAGCGCCTACATGCTAGGTGCTGAGAGAGTCATCGCTATTGATCGAGTTCCCGAACGTCTGAAAATGGCGTCTGAGCAAGCCAAGGCAGAAGTCCTTAACTATGAGTTGGTAGATGTTGGTGAAGCCCTCAAAGAAATGACAGGTGGGCAAGGTCCAGATTCTTGCATGGACGCCGTAGGAATGGAAGCACACGGCATGGGTCCTGATGGGTTCTACGATACTGTGAAGCAAGCAGTGCGTCTGGAAACAGACAGACCTACAGCCCTAAGGCAAGTGATTCTTGCCTGTCGTAAAGGCGGTCACGTTTCAATTCCCGGTGTTTACACTGGCTTTGTAGACAAGATCCCAATGGGTGCGCTCATGAACAAAGGTTTAACAGTCAAAACTGGACAAACGCATGTTCATAAGTATTTACGCCCTTTACTCGATCACGTTCAAAACGGCGATATCGATCCAACTTTCATCATTACCCATCGTCTGCCTTTAGAGCAAGCACCGCACGGGTACGAAATTTTCAACAACAAGCAGGACGAATGTATTAAAGTTGTCCTAAAACCCTAAGTACAATTTTGAATTGTTTTGACCTTCACCACAATAAGGAGTAAAAGATCATGGATAGTTCGTTAACTAAACCCTTAGCCGTGGTGACTGGTGCCTCTAGCGGCATCGGCTACGAACTTGCCAAACAGTTCGCTCAAAACGGCTTCGATCTCTTAGTCACTGCCACCGGAGCGAGCATCAACGAAGCCGCTCAAGCTTTCGAGGTTTTGGGTGCCAAGGTTGAGACTGTACAAGCCGATCTCGCCACCTATGACGGTGTAGAGACGCTCTACAACAAGATTAAGGCAAATGGTAGACCGGTGGATGCGATCGCTATTAACGCTGGTGTAGGAGTCGGTGGCGATTTTGCCAGTCAGACCGACCTGAAAGACGAACTCAATCTCATCAACCTGAACGTCGTTTCGACTGTACATCTCGCTAAACGGGTGGTGAAGGACATGGTTGATCGCGGTAAGGGACGGATTCTCTTTACCTCGTCGATCATCTCTCAGATGCCCAGTCCGTTCCAAGCGGTTTACGCAGCATCTAAGGCATTCGTACACTCCTTCTCAGAGGCAATACGCAACGAGTTGAAGGACACGGGCGTCACCGTCACCGCGCTCATGCCTGGAGCGACCGAAACCAACTTCTTCCACCGTGCTGGGCTAGATGACACAAAGGTAGGTGCAGACGAGAAGGATGATCCGGCTCTTGTCGCCAAGCAGGGATTTGAAGCGCTAATGGCAGGCAAAGACAGTGTACTCGCGGAATCACTCAAGACGAAAATTGGGGGAGTTGTCAGCAAGATTTTGCCGGACACCGTTACTGCCGAACTTAACCGCAAGCTCAATGAGCCGGGATCAGCCGACAAGTAATCCGCCGCGTCGCTTTATAGCTCAAGTGCCTGTAGTCAGGAATCGGAATAGAATGCCTACAGCCGGAGGTAAAGCGTAGGAATCTCCAGATCACGTTATATAGTTAGGTTTAATTCTACCTTTTTACTTACAGCGGTTTTCAGTTGAGTAGACTACAAATGTAGTAAGATAGAGAGCCAG
>CALMVQ010000058.1 GCA_937873135.1 uncultured Scytonema sp.
ATATTTCGTAATTATGGAGAAAAATATATAATTAATTTTGCGTAACTACTTAGAGGTGACATATGCAGTATTTTGTTATCTTCACACCCAAACAGAAATTCGGAAGCGCTGAAATGCCCTCTGACTTCCCGCAACTGTTACTCGAGGAAGAGGCGCGAGCGAAAGATCTCTACATGGAGGGACTTCTCCGTCAATCGTGGGTGCTGGGCACGAGGGACCATGGCGCAGCCGTTCTCTTTGAAGCGGAGTCACAGGAACACCTGCAAGAGATAATCGACAGCTTTCCACTAATCAAGGCTGACTACGCTAACACCCAGGTCTTCCCTCTCGCGCCTGATCCTGCATTCGCGGAGAAGTCCTGATCAAAGCTGAGATGTACTTCCCCGTATTATCTCGTAGTCTTTTCCAAAAATAAAGTCGGATTCCTATATGCAATATCTTGTTATCTTCACGCCCAAACAGAAATTCGAGACCGACGGAATGCCCTCTGACTTCCAGAAACGGGAACTCGAAGAGCAGGCGCAAGCGAAAGTCCTTTACGCGGAGGGAGGTCTCCGTCAAGTGTGGGCGCTGGACACGAAAAATCGCGGCGCAGCCGTTCTTTTTGAAGCGGAGTCACCGGAGCATCTGCAAAAGATGATCGACAGCTTTCCGCTGATCAAGGTTGATTACGCTGACTACCAGATCTTGCCGCTCGCGCCGTATCCAGCATTCGCGGAGAAGTCCTGATCAAGACCGCATTTCTCGGACCGGAAAACCTACTCTTTCGTTACATAAGAGAGCGTAGTTTTAAAACTTGCGAGAAAATAACGGCGCAACCGAACAAGTCATTCGAGCGAGGGGATAGCGTGCCTTTCATCGTTCTTCCTGCGTCGTTTCATTAGTGAGAACAATCAGTATGTCTATAACAGAAACCAGTGCAAAGAGTGAGAACAATCAGTATGTCTACAACAGAAACAAGTGCAAAGGATGAAGCGGTAATCAAAGCAGTGATGGCAACGTTTGCCGAGGCGTGGAACGCTAAAGATGCGTACCACTTGGCGACGTTGTTTGCCGAGAATAGCGATTTCGTGGACGTCGTAGGTCGTTGGTATAAAGGGCGAACCGAGATCGAACAAGCACATGCGCAGGCGTTGGCGTCGTTCTTAAGCGATAGCCACATGACTATTACTGACACCCAAATCAAATTCCTCACCCCGGATCTGGTAGTCCTGCATAGCACTTGGGAAACCACTGGACAGAAGAATCCCGATGGAATACATCGACTGCAAGATACAGGTGTCTGGACAGCCGTAACAACCCGCAAGGAGAACACCTGGCAGATTACCGCTTTTCACAACACAGGGACTGTACCAATTCCTGAATGAAACGTAACAAAAAGTTTGCTTTAAGCTACTGCTCCTAGGGGGTGTGGTAGTACCCGTCTTCACTGGCAAAAAGAGCGCAAACTGCCAAGCGGTGCCCGAACGAATTGTTACCAAGCAATGGAGAAAGCGATTGTCGCTGTACAGGGCACTTAATCGCTGGTATACAACCTGTTTCTTTAATCCAAACCAATAATTCAAAACTGTTTAGGTGAAATACTCCCGAACCGCCAGAAGAATACCGATATAAAAAACCGCTCCTGAGCCAAGGCAGCCAAGAAAGGAGATCCAGAAGATAGGTAATCTTACACTCCTGTTGGGAGTAGTTAAATTGTTTTTAATACGCTCTAAAATTTGAAGGAGTAACATGATGCAAGCAATCCGAGTTCATGACTATGGAGAGTTAGACCTACTGATACTGGAAACGGTAGCAATACCTGAACCCCAACCCAATGAAGTGTTGATTCGAGTTCAGGCTGCCGGAGTCAATCCGCTCGATTGGAAAATTCGGGCAGGCTACATGAAAGAGATTTTTCCAATGCCTTTGCCGTTCACACCCGGAATGGATGTTGCAGGCACTGTGGAAGCAGTCGGTGCTGATGTCAAAGCGTTCCAAGTCGGTCAAGCGGTGTATGGCGAACTAAAAATGGGAGCTTATGCTGAGTTCGCGACTGCTCCCCAAGATGCGATCGCACTCAAACCGAAGACGCTCGATTTTGTGCAAGCGGCATCGGTGCCAATGGTGGCAATGACTGCCTATCAAGCACTGTTTGATTATGCTGATCTCAAGTCGGGTCAAACCATCCTGATTCATGCTGCATCGGGCGGGGTGGGCATGTTCGCGGTGCGGGATCACCATCAACGCCATTGCCCCAGGCGGCACAGCGACGGACATGGCGGAAGAGAACGCAAAGCGTTACACACATCCAGCGCTCCAGAACGTACCGCCCGATGCTGTACTCAAGAGCCATTTATAGCCTTTATTAATAATTGGAGTTTAGACTAATTTTGCTTCCCAAACAGCCAAACCCTTATCGAGACAGGCTTTCCTAATTTATAAGCTGGTTTAGATTCCCAAGTCTAAAATGCTAGCTACACAAGGGTTGTAGCCATAAAAATAGAATTTAGTCTAAACTCCAGTAATAAACCACCCATAAGAATTTTGATTCTTATCTACAAACTCAGCCAAATGCTTGCTTACACAGTCATCTGCATCAACAGCCATAGTGTGAGATGGAGAAAATTCTTGAGCATGAATTAATCGTCTTAATATCTTACGCCCTTTATCTGTATGTCCTATAGATATAGGATCTGGCTCATTTGCCACTCCGAAATCAACTTCAATGTATGTAATGTTGGGATGATGAAATTCAATACGCGGTTGTTCATTGCAAACAACAATCACTGTGTAGTTTTGTGAAGTTTGATTGCAAAGAGATATAGCACATCTTTCAAATAACTGGCTGACGCGCTCCCAGGATTTAGAAGCTTGTGGAGTTTTAATCGGTACTACGAAAACAAGCATAAGCTGTTGGGGAAGAAGACAGAATATTATGCAAATATAAAATAATTATCAATGACTACTTCCCCAATGACGTATTAGACATCTCCAACAATTAATTATGCGTTCGTTGAAATCGTTGCAGGGGGCGAACAGCCTTACCCTCCGGGAACGCCCCTACGTCATTTCTCGCTTATGTCTATTACCAAAACGAAATGGTGTTATGCTAAGTGTTGCTGGACTTGTGACACCAATTCCTTTGTCCAATAATTGACTAAGGAGGCATCTTCGGCTTCTACCATAACTCGGATAACTGGCTCTGTACCGGAAGCGCGGACTAAAATTCTGCCAGCATCACCCATTGCTGCTTCAGCATTTTGTACTGCTACAAGTAGGGGTTGACAGTCCTTCCAGCCCAAACGCTTTGATCTATCTTCTACCCGCACGTTTTGCAACAGTTGCGGATACGTCTGAAAGCTTTGATCTACTAATTCTGATAGAGAAATACCTGCCTGTTGGACTATGTTTGCTACATGTAAGGCTGTTAACAAACCATCACCAGTAATACCATAATGGCGGCAAAGGATGTGACCGGATTGTTCGCCACCGAGCATTCCTCCAGTCAGCAGCATTTCTTTTTGGACGTGCTGATCGCCGACTGCTGTGCGAACAAGAGTGCCACCTCGTTGTTTCCATGCCTTCTCAAAGCCTAAGTTTGCCATGACAGTGGAAACAATCAAGTCGTCTGGCAATTCTTGGTTTTGCTGCAAGCTGCATCCCCATAGGTAGAGAATGTAATCGCCGTTAATTTGTCGTC
This sequence comes from uncultured Scytonema sp., assembly GCA_937873135.1. Lineage (GTDB taxonomy): Bacteria > Cyanobacteriota > Cyanobacteriia > Cyanobacteriales > Nostocaceae > Rhizonema. The sequence continues at coordinate 3,683 of CALMVQ010000058.1, forward strand.
CGGTATTGTCTACTGCTAAAACGCGATCAGCATCGCCATCAAAGGCAAAGCCGATATCGGCATTGTTTTCCAGAACAGCCGCTTGTAAAATATCCAAATGAGTGGAACCACAATTCACGTTGATGCGATCGCCATCCGGTTGGTTGTGCAAGCAGATCACTTCTGCTCCCATTTCCATAAATACCGATGGAGCCAACCCAACTGCTGCACCCCATGCGACATCTAAAACGATCTTCATTCCCTCAAAATTCATGACATGATGCAACGGGTTTTTCAACGCTTCTGCATAATCCTTCAATAACTCCAAGCGCGAGTAGTGTCGTCCATAATGACTGAGGTGATTAGATATTGTTAAGCCTCGCAGCAACGCTTCAATTTCTGCCTGTAACGCTTGGGGTAACTTCGTCCCATCTGCACCAAATATTTTAATGCCGTTGTCTTGAGGTGGATTGTGGCTAGCAGAAATCATGATTCCGCCTATGGCATCTGTTACACTGGTGAGATAGGCAATGCAGGGAGTAGGGCATAATCCCAAATACCAAACGTCTAATCCTGCGGATGTCAACCCTGCACTCAAAGCCATTGCCAGCATATCGCTGGAGTTTCTAGAGTCCTGTCCCAGAATAACTGGGCCTGGGTTTTCAGAATGGTTACGCAAAACACAACCAGCCCAGAAACCTACTTGCAATGCCAAAGACGCACTCAGCAATTCACCAACTTGTCCGCGAATACCATCTGTTCCAAACAAGGAAGTGGCTGGGAGTGCGATTAAGGGGAAGGCAGAACTCCCCTCTATACCTTTTTGCGTAAGATCGGCTTCAAAAGCAGAAACCTCACCAACAAACGGAGTCCGAGTTATAAATGAAACCATATATTGAAACACTCCACACAGTGACACTGGGAAATAGCACTTTAAGATTATTTAACAATCTTTCAGATTAACTTTTCATCAGGACGATTTACTAGTTTTTGTTTTAGTAAATATATTGAAATTATGCCTGTTATACGTAATAATACTTATAAATACTTTGTAATACTTATAAAGATTCTGTAAATTAAGTATTTTTAATTAAATTATGTGTAAAATTGACTAATTGCTACTTCTTAATGCCAAGCTTTATAAAACTCTAAATAAGTCATCTTCTCCGCGCAATGCCAGAGGAGTTTGTAAGAATGGCGGCATTGTTCAAAATTGTACTCGTTCACTTGAACGTTCAAGCAATTCTTTAACAATACAATCAGTTCTGGCATCTGTTTATCTAAAAGGATTTTCTTGAGATTATCTGCGGCACGTCTGCGAACAGATTCACTTTCTGCTGAAGTCAGGATCTGTAATAGGGTGCCAAATGCAATTGTATTCCCTAAGTCAGCTTTAGCCAATCTGCAAGCTCTGCGTATTTTGGTATCCTCATCTTCAGTTGATGCAATGCCTTCAACCAAGACGGCAATTCTTCTGGCATTATCACCGGGTTTTTTCCTACGGTGATGGGAAGACGGGGAGAACTGAACCTGTTCGTGCATCGCTGTGTCTCCCCGGATTTCACCACGAAGTAAGTCCCGATTCTGGGAAGCTTGTAGCCGGAGAGAATGATTTGTTGTAGAAGCGATAATTTGTTCTATTGTAGACAGAGCTATCGCATTTCCTTCCTTCAATTTTACCTAAGCTATAAGCGGCTTTTCTGCGAATTGAATCTTTCTTCGTGGACTCAATAATTTTGATTAATGCCTCAACTCACATCTTGCACCTGGAAAATTGAATGTCAAAACCGCAACCAAGTATAAGGGGAGTCAAGCGTTGAATAGCAAGTAAAAGAAGAGACATAACAAGTTGAGGAAATATTGATTCAAGGGCAGTTTGTGCAGCTTCACCCCAATCGGGAGCCTCACGGCCGGTTCGATTCAATAAATAATTTGTTTTTTACGGGTTTATTCGGCTTTGTGCAAGATCTGAGTCAATAAATATCCAACAGTATGTCCGAATATTGGGACGGGGTATTAGCTATTTTTGAGTATTAATACTTAGAAAGCTAAAGCCAGAGATTTTCTTTTCGGCTCCCCTCTTTTTGGCTGGGGCTAGGCTGGGTGTGTAGTACGTCGGGCTGGGTTTGGGGAGCTTTGGGGGGATGGACGGCGATCGCGCTTTGTCTTGTAATGAGAAAAAGCCTCTGCCAACGCCATAACTCGTGAGCGATGAAAGCGGCTTGATCATCTCCTTGCCCGTTCCCATTTTGGTATACCCTCAGTACAATTCAGCTTCCTCTACGGGCTTAGCAGACACCGCTAAATCAATCTTGGCTTCACTTGCCACACGTTCTCTATTACCAACTTAAATGGTATTGACAGGAGGCTAACGGATTGTAAAGCACAAATTAGGAAAATTGTCAATATGTATACACAGTTAGGGTAAATTGTAACGAACTGTGAAGCCCGAATAATCTACGGTAAAGACGTGATATTAATGGAGAATGCTGCATAGCTGACGGGTTGTCTACATGTCCTCTAAAAGAAAAAGGGTCACGCGTTTTAAACGCTGACTCTTTCATTCTCTCTACAAAAAAGTACATGTATTTACTGTAGATTAAAAAAATTAACGAACCAAATGATTGAGTCCATGAGCCGAACAAGTAGAACACGATAGCCGCATGAGCCGAACGTAACTTATGCGTTGTCGTATCTGTGGTTCTATAAAGGGGGGTTGTGTTCCCACAGTCAGTCAGAGAGATCGCTTCCTAAAGAGGGGCTTAAAGATCGCTGATTGTGAATAGCTGCTTCAAATCTTCTACAAAACTGGTAAAAAATTTACCTTCATCTACCTGCAAAGCCACCCAGGCATTTGCTCCTGTTTTCGGCGCAAGACGACGATCAATCAATGTTTGTCCCAGTGTCCACTCTCCCTTTGTTTCAACCCGGACTTTTGCTCTAGTCAACATCAGGGTTTCTGGATAAAATAAGTATCCTAATGTTGCGGCATCATGGACAAGAAGACCTGAAATTCCTACTGTTTCTCGATAACCCAAGGCTGTGCCAATCATGAACTCACAAAGCTCTGTTAAGAAGCGAGAAAGTTTACTTTCCGGATTCGCTTGAGTGACTGCCTGAGTCATATCTCGGGTGAAAATTAAGTGTGTGGTCACGTCCAGCGGCATCACAACAATATCGTCTCGGCTATCAAATACTATCTGAGCAGCTTCAGCATTAAACCAAATATTGAATTCTGCATGGGGAGTAACATTCCCAGGACAGAAGAAGGCACCCCCCATAATCACAATTTCCTTGGCTTTTTTAAGGATGCCGGGACTTTTCGTTTCCGCCGCTGCGAGGTTGGTCAGGGGTCTGATCGCTATAATGGTAATTTCCCCCGGAACACCATTCAACTCATCGATCAGGAGTTCGTCGGAGTAGGGAGCGTCCTCAATGGCGTGTGTGGCTGGGGGTAAGGTATGAGAAAGATTGCCCATCCCATCCAAATCAGGCGTTTTGTGAAAACTTTATAGTTTGGTTTTTTCACCTTGTTCTACTTAAGTAAAAGTTTAAATTACAGTTGCTATCGCTTAAGAAAAACTTATAAGTTCCGCAAAATCTGTATCATTTTTGATACAGATTTTTTAGATTTGAATAATGTACAATTAATCAAACAGAAGATAACGCTACTTTCTGCCGCTAAATAGCTATTATGAGGAAAAATGATGAAATTTTGCGTTTATTCAAATGTGTTTAGTAATGGTCAGAGGGATCTAGAAGCAAATTCATATGAAGAAGCTTGTCTTTGGGCTTGCTCATATTGTGGAGAGGATGATTGCAAAATCACAAAAAAGTCTTCACGAGGAGGGGTCAGGTACGGCGCTGGCAGACCCAAGAATTCTAAAGGAACTGGTAAATGGGGTGGCGAAAAAACAGTTGCTATCAGAATTACTGAGAAGATTGCAAAAAACATTAATACTTTGAGTGAAGCTTATGACTCCTTGAAACTTCTTTCAGAATATTTTCACTTAAAAGCTGAAAAAGTGAAAAGTGAATCTAGAACTAGTACTTACCCTCGAACATGGGATCAGGCTATAAAGCTACTACAAGAAATAGACGAAATACTGCAATTTGAGACACATATAGTATAGTTAAATTGAAGAAATAGATTTTGATTGGGATGGAAAGAAGTCAACTAGCTAAGACTTTTAGAATCCGTGTCCATATTCCGAAGGGATTGGGCGCGGTAGTTCAACACTAAAACTGGCTCGATCCAAACTAGTTTTCTTTGCTGCCTACCTTCGCCGTAAGCTTGATTGCGGATAAAACCCCTACGCCAATCGTGATCCGGATGTTTTTTCTATATGAAAGCGATCGCAGACATCATGAAAACAGTTGTGCTGAAGCAGCAGCTAGTGAAGTACTAAGTGCTAAATATCCGACTGTGGGAAAAATCCAGGATGTGTCGCTAGTGTCAAAACCGAAGTTTAAATCACTTGGTCAGAAAGCTAGTATTAAAGAATACCCAACAAATTGCCCCTACTGTGGTAATAGAGTTTCATTAGTAGATGCTATCGTAGTTTACTCGAAACTAGGCTACGGTAAGCTGTGGCTATGCGAAAACTACCCTGTTTGCGATTCTTATGTGGGGGCGCACAATCAAGACGACTCACCCAAAGGAACTTTGGCTAACAGTCAACTCAGAGAATGGCGGAAAAATGCACACGCCGTATTCGATCCGTTGTGGAAATCCGGTTATATGAGCCGCAAGGAAGCCTATGGATGGCTGTCTGGAAGTGTCTGGAGCGCACCTCCAAGAGCGATCCCAACTGGCCAATAGACTTGTTCCAGCCGTTCCTCGACGCGGCGGACACTACTTTCAAAGCGTCCTGACAGTCAGACTTTTGTAGGTCGGGTTTCGCAAAGCTCCACCTACTTAGGCTATTTGATCCACGCTCCTAAGCAATACCGCTCCACCACTTTCTAGACAAAGTGATAGAAGCGACAAACTTCATGGAGTTCTGCCCATTGTAGAAGGCGATCAACACAAAATCGCTCATGGAAACGCGCATCAATTGTTCTCACTCTAATTGAGAAGGTTCAACACCGGGTCAATGGTTCTGACTTTTCCCGTTATCTCCTTGATTGAGCGATCGCTTACTATACCCCTAGCTCAAAACCCTATTCTCTGGTGATTCATTCTCATTAATCTTAATTTATTGAGAAGAAACTATAGCCTGAAACCCTTGCTATTTCGTGCTTTTAAGACTTAACGGGAAAAGTCAGGTCAATGGTTGTGTTGCGACTGAAGTAAATCTAACTGCTGATTGAGTCTTTTATGGCATATAGTACATCTAGTACCCATACGGTCGTTCGGGATGCGGCTTCTCTGGCTGAGGCAGTTCAGCATACATATGTTGTCATCGAAGTGGTTGGTCGCCTTCATGACTTGGAGAAATTTACACTGCTTGAAGGCTCAAGTTTAGTGGGTACAACTCCTGACGCAGAATTAGTCTTCAAACCAGATTCAGACGGAATATCGCTCACGACAAATCACACACTTCAGAACCTAACCCTGCGAACTGATCCGAGCCGCTTGGCGCTTAGGCTAGAACCGGCGATGACAACACTGAGGCAACTCAGGTTGCAGCATCTCGTCATCCACGGTCGGCTGCACCTGGAATCCAGCACCGTTGTTGACCACTTGCTGAGCCTTCACACCTGAGCCAACGAATATCCCACCTGTGATGAGATTACCAACACCAGCCGGGATGCTGCCATTCGTATGGATTTCACCCGTGGTCAACAATTTAAGGTCGATTGTGCCACCAGGAGAGCTAGGTGCTGGTCCACCTTGAGGGTCGGCGTTTGCGGGAACCGTCATGCCGCCGAAAATAAAGATGCCACTGCCCTTCAATGGCATCTCTCGAGTTCCCCCTGACAGGTTTTCGGCGCTCAGTGTCCAGTGACTTTTCGGATCGGTACAGCGGTTGTAGATGGTCAAGGCACCAGGAGCGACCTCTACGCCGTAACCAGATGGACGATGCGGGTCCGAGGTCCGAGGTACTGTCACTGTTATACACTTGAATGTCGTTGAGTATAAGGTCAGCCGTCATCACGGTCCTGTGACAACCTACGGAACAAATGACATGGTGTTGGATAACTGGGGCAATGTCCGTCTTTGGCTAGCTCGGCAGTCTGTCGTATCTCATGGAACCAGTGGAATCGGATTCGTGAATTTTGGAGAGTTGCAGACTCTGATTATCCAAGGCGACTTAGCTACCTATGGCGAAGGGGCGCGGGGGTTCAATCTATACGACGGAACCTTGGCTTATGCAGAATTCAAAAGCATTACCACCCATGGCGATGGCTTGATCGGCATACAGACCAGTAAACCATTTGGCAATATCCTCGTGCTTGGGGACGTGATCACAAAAGGTGGTAGGGGTAACAGTTTGGTGCGTGGCGTGGTTGTACAACTAGACGCGCACGCCCTAAGTCTCAAACCGGGCACAAGTGGAAAGGAGATCATTGTGCTGGGTCAAGTCGAGGCTCAAGGAGAGGAAATAACCGCATTGGATTTCGATGCTCCAGCCAGCACGGTTGAATTCATCATGATCGGTGGTCAACAGTATGTCGATGGATCGTCAACAGAGTAGAAATCATAATTACCTAGCAGGTAAGTAAGGGTTTAACGCTGAGTAGAAACTTAGTTATGAAGAAAAGGAAGGAGCGGCTACTATGGCAGTAACGACAGATAAGAAATCCTCAGTACCAAATATTGAATGAACTAGGAACACCCGCACTAAACTGGATTGATGGCGAGTGGATTGATTCGGAAAAGCATACTGATAGCATTGATCCAGCTACAGGCAAGGTGATTGGAACTTATGCGGATGGTGGGCGTGACGAGGCAGTTCAGGGAATTAATGCTGCGGTACGGGCGTTCCGAGAATTGGACTGGAAGGAAAATCGTGCACTTCGTGCGCGAGTGCTGAATCAAATTGCCGATCGCTTTGAAGCCCGCAGAGATGAACTGATCGCGATTCTCTCGCTTGAGAACGGCAAAGTCCATGACGAAGCAGCATTTGAAATTGATATGATTCCCAGCAAATTTCGATACTGGGCATCGGTTGTGCTGACGAATTATGGACGGGCGATGGAAGTCCAACCCGGACACCTTTCGGTCGTGACTCGATCTCCGATCGGAGTTGTTGGCATTGTCGCACCGTTTAACTCGCCGCTTGTCCTGACTGTGCGTTCTCTCGCACCTGCTCTTGCTGCTGGTGTTACGACTATTATCAAATTACCGGGTAATACAGCACAGATCAACTATCTGTTTAGTAAAACCCTCGCTGAAGCTGCCGATTTACCAAAAGGCATTATTAATGTCTTTAGTGAAAGCAGAGGCAGAGGCGGATCGTCTTTTCTAATGGAGTCAGAGGATGTTCGAGTGATTAGCTTTACGGGAAGCACAAAGACCGGGAAAGCAATTTCCGCAACAGGGGCAGCGACACTCAAGCTATTTCAAACTGAACTCGGTGGTAAAACCCCGATGATCATCTTTGATGATGCTGATCTTGAAGCGGCTGCACCCAAAGTTGAGAAGGCACTCACGACTTTTGCAGGTCAATTCTGCATGACGGGTTCTCGCCTGTTAGTACACCGTGGTGTTGCTGATCGATTTCGCTCGATGATTGCTCAAAGATTAGAGAACGTCAAAACTGGACCTGCATCTGATCCATCTAGCGACATGGGGCATCTGATCGATAAGCCGAATGTCGCCCGTGTTAACAAAATGGTGGAGGAAGCAATCGCAGCGGGTGCAAAGGTGTTGGTGCGCGGTGGTCCAATTACGGAAGGTCCATTGACCAGCGGTGCATTTTACCGTCCGACTCTGCTGGAAGTAAACGATCCGAAAATGACGATTGTCCAGGAAGAGGTCTTTGGTCCAGTCCTCACCATGCAGATTTTTGATACTGAGGCAGAAGCGGTGCAGCTCGCAAATGACAGCGAATATGGCTTAGCTGCGAGTATTTGGACTCGCGATGTTGACCGTCCACTACGCGTCGCTCGCGAGATAGACGCGGGTACTATTTGGATCAATAATTGGGCGATCGTTTGGGACGAGTTTGAAGAAGGCGGATTCAAGCGCAGCGGTAACGGCAGGCTAAATGGTCTGACAGCGATGGATGAATTCCTAGAGTACAAACACATCGCCTTCAACTCAGGCACGATCCCCAGTATTGGAGTTTCTGCTCAATAGTCAAGCTTGAAATCGGCTCGTCTCCTCGGACGTTACTACTTACATGAACGATCTGAGGGCGATAGAGAACATTGACACTTTGACGTACCCGGAGGGCACTGACCCGCTGTAGAACTCTCACTACTAGAAACCAACTGTAACTGAAAACGAACACACCCATGTCAAATACCAACGTTGAAATCGTGCAGGAACTCCTCAAAGGTGCCACCAAGCCTGAGGTCGTCAATCGGCTTGTCTCCCCCGATGCCATCTACGTATCACTTACCTACAATAATCCCGACCTAAAAAAGCTTATGCCTTGGGCAGGCACGCATAAAGAGGGTCCGGCTAGTGTCCTCAAAGTTTTCCAGGAGCTCAATACCTTTTGGATGATCGAAGACTTAGAGGTTCAAGATGCCTTTGGCGAAGGCGAGAACGTAGCGCTCTTCGGCACCTTCACCACCCACTCGGTGAAACATGACCGCTTATCAAGCCCTGTTCGAGCATGCGGATCTCAAGCCAGGTCAAACCGTTTTGATCCACGCGGCATCGGGTGGAGTCGGCATGTTCGCCGTGCAGTTTGCTCATTGGAAAGAGGCGCACGTGATTGGAACTGCTTCAGCCACGAATGCAGATTTTGTGCGATCGCTCGGTGCAGATCAAGTGATTGACTATCACGCCACCCCGTTTGAACAAGTGGCGCAGAATGTGTCAGTTTGGCACAGGTGAGTGCTTCTGGTAACAATGAGGGCAGTTTATCAGCTAAGGTTCTCAGGGAAGAAGAGCGATTCCACTCAGACTGAATCTCTCTAACAGCTTTGAGTGGCTCTGGTAATAATTCCGGTGGCAACTTGTCAGCTAAGGCACTCAGGGCATAGGCGCGAAAACACTTATTCTGAATCTCTCTAACAGCTTTGAGTGCTTCTGGTAACACTGAAGGCAGTTTGTCAGCAGCCCTCAACCATTGCTCAATTAATTCATTTATTACCTGGCTCATTTTCAACCAACGGATAGCACAGACGCGTAGGTTTTTTCGTGTCGTCGGCAATACTAATGTGCATAGCTTTTACGGTTAATAGGCGGCTGGTAAACACTATCTGGACAAACCTACAAATGGACAAGATCCGATTCCAGAAAAATGTGAGTAACGTCAGCTTGATTTTTAATACCCTCATGATACACGAAGACGGTTGTCAGTTTGAGTAAGAGTGAAAAATGTAGCGCTTACGCCATACCAGATTGCCTTTTTTTTAAGCGGACTTTTTTCGACTTACAAAATCTTCACTTTCATATCCGAATTTTCACTATGACCGCCCGCCGCACCACCTGGTATAAAATAGTTTACAGTATAGTAGAGGGAGCATCAAAGTGGAAGATAGTACACCAGACATAGAGCAAGAGCAAGTAGAAGAGGCACCAGACAATACTGAAAACAAAGAAAATTTGGAAAAAGTTGTTATATTACAATTGATGCAAAAATATGGCGTTGGTAAAGCGCAACTGTACGACCAACCATTATATAGATATCACACCATTGATTTTGATAGCTGGCGTAGGGTTTATGGTTCTCCGATTCATTGGACTCGGGACGAATAATCACAACCTTTATATCGTGAGCGGGATTGGTGCGGCAGTTTTCTTAGGAGTTTCCCGCCTGCTGTACATCTTACCCCAAGAAAGTCGGAGGATTGGGCAATGATGGGTTTGACTCATCTAGTTGTGAGTGCCACCATGACTAGCTTAATATTGGGAACCGCGAATCCTGCTATTGTAACCGTAGGTGCAGTATGCGGACTACTTCCCGATGTTGACATTTCCACCAGTGTCGCAGGTAGAGTTTTACCGTGGATGAGTCACTACCTGGAACGTCGCTTTCCTCACCGCAGTTGTACTCATAGTTTGTTTGCGAGTGGTGTCGTCGCGACAGTAAGTTATGGCATTGTGTTCCTCTTCGGTGGCCAATTTTGGCAGTTGCCTCATGCGATCAATATTGGTTATTTCTTTGGTTGGTTCATCGATGCCTCTACTAAATCTGGGGTTGAGATGTTTTGGCCATCGACTGTAAGGTGTGTTTGTCCTGGAAACCAAAAATTTCGGCTCAAGTCTGGTGGCTCTGCTGAATATGGGTTGTTGGTGGTGCTCCTTGTTTTAGCAATTTTCATCTTTAACATCAATGCGTCAGGTGGGCTGATGACGAATTTCAACCGCCTTATTGCTTCCCCTGCCGGAGTCACAGAAATCTACAACAAATCTAGCTCAACTCATCTGATTAAGACCCATATTGAAGGCGTACACAGCATTAATCGTGAACCAATTTCGCTAGATTTTACCATTATTGAGGCTCGAGGTCAAGATTTTATTGTCCAATCTAGTGACGGGAAAATTTACAGAACTGGAATAGATCCAAGTGCACAAATTATTGCCGAACATATCACAGCGGATGTCGATAGATTGGCTATTACTAATGTAGAGCCATTGAGTCTGGATGATGAGGAATTGGGTGCAACATTAAAAAAATTTAATCGTCCAGGTGCAATGGTGTTTGTCACGGGGCAAATATCTATCGATGATCCAGAAGAAGTCAGATACATTGCCGATCCTTATCAATTCCCATTTATCAAATTATCAGCTTCATCTCTCACCTTAGACGTTGCGCCATTATCAACAGTGCTGACTTATTTTAGTGAACAAGATGCTACAGGGCAACTGCAGATGAGGGTAATTATCAAGCAGCTGACATAGGTAATATGATGTCCTGATTTTTTGGTGAGAATTATTCTCATCAGCTTCCCAGTCGTTGCCCCGCGATGGCACCCAGGCGATCGCAGGGCAACCGTTGCATTCTGTTTTTGGGCAATTTGGCGCAGTGCCTCAATTAATGACTAGATCTATGATCGCCAGTCGCTCATGGAGGTTTCCCCCATGAGTGCGCTGGCTCACTTTTTACTTTTGCCTTGTTCGGTGATGAATTGCTGCTTTCAAGGAATGATATTCTCGTGGCGTAATCTCTCGAAAAGATCAAAGAAGGACAGCAGCGTTTTTTGATAATCGAGAAATCCAAAGCCCCTGCTCTTCGACATATCGTTGAGGCATTCGATTTCCCGGCCCAAATCTGCATCAGTATGCCACCAAGAGGCAAGTTGGGTCAACAAATGCGGCTTGAGACCGTGTTGAGCAACAATACCATCCCACACTGGTTCCGCCTCTCTCATCTGCTCAGCCAAAGGAGTTGCATACCCAGGGTAAGGTGCGGCCTCAATGCCAAAGAATGCCGCGAGCTCTGGCCACATCCAGCGCCATCGGAAGATATCACCATTGACGATGTTGAAAGCCTCGTTGGCGGCTTCAGGCGTTATCGAAGCCCACTCTAGATGCCGTGCAAGCAGACGTGCGTCGGTAACATCGACCAAGCTGTTGTACTGCTGGGGCGAGCCGGGGAAGACAAAGGGACGTCCGGTTTCGCGGCAGATAGTCGCGTACACTGAGAGTGTGACGCCCATGTTCATCGCGTTGCCGAGTGCGTAGCCAATGATCGTTGATGGCCTGTGAACACTCCACTTAAAGCCTCGCTGTGCTGCCTTTTCAAACAGAATGTCTTCCAGCACGTAGTAGAAGTTCAAACCAGGGACACGAGGCTGCTCCTCCCGAAAAGGTGTGTCCAACGTGCTTTGTCCATAGGCCTCGAACGAGCCTAGATAATTCTTCGTGCCAGTCACAAGCGCAACATGAGTAAGCCTGGGTGCCTCATCGAGCGCCTCAAGCAGGTTGCGAAGCATCGCACCATTGACATCGCAGTTCTCTTGCTCGGTAGCCTGACGGGACCAGGTACAGAAAAAAACGTGCGTTACATCGATTCCTGCTAATGCCGACTTCAGTTCGTCACGGTCGAGCAGATTTGCCGAAACGGGAAGGATTCCTTGCTCTGTTGATGGGTTACGGGCTAGTCCGTACACTGTCCAATCGCTCGTCCTGACAAGGTGGTCGGAAAGGTTTTTGCCCACAATGCCTGTCGAACCAACGACAAGTGCAATCTGTCTGGTGCTCATCAAGATTGTCCTTTATACTGTAACTGTCAGTTTTAACAGTGCCACAGGTTGGAAACAGGTACCATCTGTGTATAGTGGTACAATCTGTGCTACTCTCGACCCATGAACAGTCATTCGCCACTCAAAAAAGACGAGAAGCGACGTGCAGAGCTTGCCGACTTTCTGCATACTCGCTCCCGTACGGCTATCCCCCCTCCGATGTCTGTCTACCCCTGTGAGCAGTACATGGGTTTGACTCAATTAAGATTTTATTCGAGAGGAATTAATGATGACTGCTTTAACTTTACTACTCACCATTCGCGATCGCACGCAGAGCGCTGCTATGTATGGCAATCGCTTGGAGCTACGGCTATTCAAGCTCTTGTTTGACAGATAGAGTCAGGATCGTTTTTTTGGCAAAAATCCTGGTCAAGTAAGATTCTCAAGGTTTTTTGGTGAATTAATCTTCTGGGTAATCGATTAAACGAACGATAAGTACTTAATTGTTTGGTTCGACAGCGGGGTTTTGTCTCTTCTTTGCACCCCCTGAACGGTTACCTTTTTTCAAACCCTATTGTTTTGTGCCAGTTCGTTTACTGGTTCAAATATTGTCCCAAGTTACATCAAAAAAATACTGTTAGCCCTAATTTCTTAAAAAATCACCTGTGTGTCAGTTAAAATTGCGGAATTTGGGTTTATGTAAACTGTAGTTCTAATCAGTTATAAATAATCTTAACTGATAACCACAGTTTCACTTCTATCTTGTTAATGCGAAACGAGAAAGGACAAAACAAAGGAGATAGTGATGCCGAAAGAGAAAATGCGGGATATTATCGTGCTGATACCTGGCATCATGGGCAGTGTTCTACAAAAAGATGGCAAAGATTTATGGGTTGCAGGTCAGGTTGCCAGGACTACACTGACTGGGTTAGGTTCTTCTTCTTTACAGCAACTTAAGCTAGAGGGAGATGACCCAGATGTGGATGACTTGGAAGATGGAATCCTGGCAACCCGTTTGATCACAGTTCCTCATTTAATTGCTGGGCTGACCAAAACTGACGATTACTCAGTCCTCTCACGTCTAATTACTGACCACTTTGAGGTAATAAAGGCAGATATAAATGACGACCATCCTGCAAACTTTTTCCAGTTTGCCTACGATTGGCGGCGTGATAACAGAGTTGCTGCCCGAAGATTGAAAAAGCTGATTGACCGACGTTTACCACAGTGGCGAGAACACACTGGAATAGAAGATGCCAAGGTAATTATATTAGCTCACAGTATGGGGGGTTTGGTCGCCCGTTATTATTTGGAAGTGTTAGAAGGGTGGCAGGACTGCCGAGCCTTAGTGACCTTTGGCACTCCTCATAGGGGAGCCATTGATGCAGTCAACTTCGTAGCTAATGGATACAAAAAAATATTTCTTGAGCTAACAGAGGTAGTACGTTCATTTACTTCTGTGTATCAATTAATGCCAATTTACGAGATGGTCAACGTTGGTGGAAAGTACCAGCGAGTGGCAGAGACTGACGGAATTCCCAACGTTGATAAAAAGCGAGCCGAACAAGCCTTAGCGTTTCATCGAGAAATTGAAACTGCTGTAAATCAACACCAGAATGATGCTCAATACTTGAATTCAGGATATAAAATAATACCAGTTGTTGGTTTCTGTCAGGACACTCTCCAATCTGTTGAGCTTTCTGAGGGAAAACTGATAGCCTGCTATGAATTGCCAGATGGAATTAATTCTTTTTTGGGCGAAGGGGACGGAACCGTACCCCGTTTATCAGCAATCCCTATAGAACTCGATCAAGAGTACCGGGAAACTTATGTTGCACAGAGGCACAGCTGTTTACAGAGTAGCCACCAAGTTCTAAGTGATTTACGCGAACGTCTTAAACAAATGCAAAGTTTACATAAACCAATTCGGGGTCCTGAACTTAGTAAAGAGGTAGCCCAACGGGCAGCTATTAGTCTTAATCTTGATGATTTATACCTTGCCAGTGAGCTAGTTGAACTGCGTGCTAAAATTTTGAACTTGAGCGCAGATTGTGGTGTGCTTCAAGGTAGTATCACCCCTGTCAGTGGGGGGAAACCACTCAACTTTGATTTTAAACAACAAGATCATCAGTGGGTGCTGACCATTGATGACCTTACCCCTGGGTTGTATAGATTAGAAGTGCAGACACGTAGGCGCGGTCCTTTAGCCCCTATAGCCGTACAAGATGTGTTTGAAGTTATTCAGTGAATTTACTCGAAATATTTATGTGTTATGATATGGGAATGGTCTAAAGTTGACGACAAAGGTTTAGCACGCTTCGTTACTAATCATGCGACTAACCTAGTTAGGTTGCGTGAAAATCGTCATGATTTAGCTCGACATATCAATGGTCGCCACCAGCTAGTTGAAGCAATTTATAACGCTTTGGTCAACCTAGACAAAAAAATACAGTATGTACCTGAAAAGTATCATCCATCACATGATATACAACTGATACGCACACCAATTGAGATTCTTGGTACTCCGGGTGAAGGAACGTGTCTCGATTTAGCAGCATTTTTCTGTGGGCTATGCTTGGGTAATGATTTGCTACCGCTCTTAATTGTGCTTGAAGGTCATGCACTGGCAGCTGTGTCGTTGAACCACGGGCTACCAGAGTGGAATGCATTCGACCGAAAGGAAAGAGAATTATTCAGGGAACCACTCACTGATATAGCTCAGATGTATGAGTTAATTGATTCTGGTGCATACCTCGCTATAGAATGTACTGGCTTTTCCCAAAGTAGTAGTCTGCCCGAGTCAGAGCCTGAGGGAGTTGGCAGAATTAGTGGACTTTTACCATTTGATCGAGCTATTGCCGCAGGTCGCGAACAGCAAGAGCGACCAAGGCGATCCTTTCGATTTGCAATAGATATCGCTGTTGCCCATTACAGTTGGAAGTTTGAACCATTTAATGTTTATAGTCCAGCAATAGAGCCTCCTCAACTGAGTTATTTTGAGGACATTAAGCGCCTTCAACAGTATTCGCGCTCTACTGCTGACTCAGTTTCATATTTATCTAAGCTTTTTGTCGGAGCGAAGGAAGTAAAAATTGAAAGACAAGTTACTGATGTTTTACAAGCTGCTGCTTTGGAAGGGTCGTTATTAGTAGTGGGCGAACCAGGAGCAGGTAAGTCTGGTGAGCTTTATGACCTAGTTGAGGCTCTTGTTAAGAAAAAACATGATGTCGTCTTTCTGGCTGTTGACAAACTTAATGCAAGCAGTCAAAAAGTACTCCGTAGTCAAGACCTAGAAATTTCACATGATTTAGAAGATGTTTTAAATAATTGGTCGAATCAAGAGCCAGGATGGTTAATTATCGATGCGTTGGATGCTGCCAAGTCAGATACTGCCTTTAAAACATTATTTAACTTGATATCAAAAATTATAAGAAGTAAAGGACCTTGGCGGGTGGTTGCTTCAAATTCAGGCAGGCGTAATACCTATTGCAAAAGCTTTTGTAAATTTAGCAAGTGCAACCTTTCGTTCCTTTCCCAAAGTATCAAAGTATCGTAAGCGGAAAAAGGCTGACATGATGCCTTTTGCGAAGCCTATTATCTTTGTCGCAGTTGCCAGCGTTTTCATTCCTCAATTGTCCCATATGTTAAGGATTTCATCATTAGAGCCTAAGCAAATTTCAAGCTCACAACAAAACATCACCTCTATTGGCTGGATTAGAATAGGTATCGTTAATAATACCTCACGTAGCTTTTCTAATGAAGAACAGCTGTTTCAAACCTCAGACGATCAGTCAGCTCCTAGTATTGACGCGCCCCTTGTGCCCTCAACAGGTGCAGTAGTGACTGTTAAAAACCTGGTGAATTTAAGGAAAGACAGACCGCAAACAGATTACTCCCATATGCCAAAGACTGTAGGTAAACTTAAACCCGGAGAAAAGGTAGTTATCCTCAAATTAGATGCTTTGGTAAACCCCGATGCCAATTCACATCGTAAGGAAGTTTGGGGACAAGTTGGTAGGTGTAATCAAGCTTGTGGTACGTGAGAATACAAGCGCTACCGAATGTTGCTTTTTGCTGGGCGCAATCGCACTTTCTTCAGAGTAACTAAGTGCGATCGCTTCCTGAAGTTGGTCGTGGAAGCTTTTACTGAGATGGGGGAAAACATCCTTCAGTACGGTCCTAGAAATCGTTCACCGTTAAAGTGGATGATGTGAGTCGCTGCTTCAGCTACCCAGACTTCCGTCTCCCAAGAAATTTCGTTAAGGTATTTTGCCATATCCCTGCGCTGTTCAAAGGCGGTGACGAAAACAAGACCAGCTGTACAGTTTTTAAATACTACCTCAAGCTCTTTGCGACGTTTTGGAGTTACAGGACCATGACTCGTAACAGCCTCAATCAGTACCAGCCAATTCTGCTGGACGTAGTGAACCACAACATCAGGCATCTTTCCGTGTGCTTCTACTGTAACGCCCAAAGTTTCAAAGGATTCGCTGTCAAAGTGAACCCACTTATCCCCAGTATCACCCACGTAAACTAACTTTCCCCCTGGTGTAAATAGAGCGCAAAAATCTTCGATAATTTTTGCAATGAGGACATTCTGCCCACCTGGTGACAAGGAAACAACTTTTTCTGGAGCTACTGTAACAGGAATTCTTTGCATCTTACGTTCCTGAGTATACCGACTTTTTAGGGTTTCTACAGATGTTAAGTAAATTCTCAGTTTCTCACTCCAGTCTTCTGTTTGGTAGCTACGAAGTAACTCCAGAGCGCTAGCCTCAATCTGATACACAGTTTGCGGGCTGTTGGTTGGTCTTGATGGCTTGTCCGGGTTGTCAATAACGAAGCCAGCCTCCACAAACTGATGAATGGTTTGACGGCGAATCGTTTCGCGAGTGTTGGGTGCGTATTTCTTCTCGTAATATTGATAGATGAATTCCATGATGGGAGTAATGCCAAAGAGTGGATTAGTTGCTTCACTCCAAGGTGTCTCGACTTTCAGGTTAAGCAAAGCTACCAAAGTGAGGGCAGATCGCTCATTTTGCTGTGCTGGTGGCAAACCGAGATCTCTGAGAACAGCTTTGGCTTCTTCGATTTTCTGTAGCGTCGATAAAGAATTAGGAGGATTAGTGTTACTCGGCATCCGTCGCAACTCCTCGCTGCTGTAATTTTCGGTTCTTTCTGACTGGATTTTCTAAAAAATCTATTGCAAAATCTAAAGATAGCTGTGTGTATTGAGTAGATTGACGAACATTTTGTGGTTGTTGGCACTCGCTATTCAAATACGCATTGACAGAGCGAGCTAAAGCTTTAGCTAAAAGTGGAGGAACAGCATTTCCTATTTGATTAAACTGACTGTTTTCGGAACCTTTAAATTCAAACCAATCAGGAAAACTTTGCAGTCGAGCACCTTCACGCACGGTTAATCTTCTTCTACGTCCATCTGGTAAGCTTATCCGCAACATATCGCCTGTTGCACCGGATAAATTCCGGCAGGTTACTGTCCGGCAAGGCGTATCTAGGTGAACATCTCTAGGCTTGACGCATTTAGATGCTATTTCATATTTCTTCACATATTCATCCATACTGGGAGTGAGAAATTTTGAATTTTGTGGCACTGAAAAAGCTAATTCTTCTAAAGCCTCACCAGCAGTATATGGTGAATGACTATGTGTTTTCTCTGGCCATTTCCAACCGCCTTTATGTGCTACACAAAACAGACGTTCTCTTTTCTGAGGCACCCCGTAATCAGCGGCATTTAAAATTTGCCATTCAACAATATAATCAAGTTCTTGGAGAGCCTCCACAATTTCTTCAAAATAGACTTTGTTGCGAAATAGCATACCGCGCACATTTTCAAACAAAGCCAGTTGGGGACGATAACGCTTAACCGTAGAAATAAAAGTAGGAAAGCCGTCACGACTATCTTTTAATCCGAGTTGATGTCCACCGACACTGAAGGGTTGACAAGGAGGACCACCTATGATAGCATCTATACCTCGTGAAAAGGTTGCAGACCTCGTGTCTACAATAGATAATGGTGTCAAATTGACTTGATGACATGGACTATGCAGATTATACCGATAAGTCCCACAAGCATCTTCTAAAATTTCATAACCAATCGTTTTAAAACCTGCGGCTTCAAAACCGAGAGCAAGACCACCACAACCTGCAAATAAATCAATAACTAAGTATTCGCTGTCTTGACTATGGGAAAGTTGTAGTTCTTTTTCAATCAAATTAAGATAAGAGACTTTGCACTCCAAGGTCCAAGCTCAAAACACAACAATTTATTATATATGATTAATCTTGAGTATTTTAGCAAAGATTTGTCGCTATCATCTGTGAAGACAAGATATGTTGAAAACTTGTCATAAGGTTTGTCGTTGAACAAAGAGCGCTCTTGACCATATGAGAGCACTCTTCCTTGCAACTGCGAGCCTATCTTTGGACATAAGAGAAACTGCTGAATTGGCTCCTTATTATGCAGCCATTATTAGTAGAATTGAAATAAAATAAGCACTCTTGACTTGAAAGAAGATTCAAAGTGCAATGCCTTTGGTAACCACTTCGTGGTATCGCATCGCCTTGACTGGGGGAAATTCCTAAACTAGACCCACGATAGAGGCGATCGCTGTCTCGCAAATTAATCCGTCAATGTGTATCGATGCAGAATCTAGAACAGCTTTGATCGCCACGATGAGAGTTGTATGGTTGCACTAAACGGGCTAGGGAATATGGGTAAATATGGTGAATTTGATACATAAATGAACCAAAGTCACTGCGACCAATTTAAAATCAGAAGGCAAAGTGAAAAAGCTCTGATTAACATTCATTGAATAAACAAGTGACTAAATTCTTATTGGACTTAAGTTTCCCGAGTTTTTCTAAGGTCGTTAGATCAGCGATCGCTTTTAATACCAATATTCTATTTTTGACAGTTGGAGTTTTATTCACTAGCTTTGGGGTTAGTGTTTCTAAAGCAGTTTCAGCCCAGGTGCCTGTACAAGGCAAAAATGGTGTAGTTACCACTTCGCAAAAATATGCCTCCGAAGTTGGGCTGCGGATTTTGAAAGATGGTGGTAACGCCGTAGACGCAGCCGTTGCTGTTGGGTATGCATTAGCAGTGGTTGACCCCTGCTGTGGCAATCTTGGTGGCGGTGGATTCATGACGATTCATTTGGCTAACGGTAAAAATACCTTTATCAATTTTCGAGAGAAGGCACCATTAGCAGCAACGCCGAATCTATACCTCGATCACAAAGGCAATGTCGTCCCTGGACTGAGTACCAAAGGTTATCTTGCTGTCGGAGTTCCAGGAACAGTTTTAGGTCTCGACCGGGCACTGACAGAATATGGAACAATGAGTCGTAAGCAGGTTATACTTCCAGCAATTCGGTTAGCTGAAGAAGGCTATATTTTGCAGCTGGGAGACATAACCAGCCTAAGTTCTAAGACTGCAGACTTTGCCTCTGAGCCGAATGTCGCCGCCATTTTCTTGAAAAACGCCACGACTCCATACCAAGTGGGCGACCGTTTGGTACAAAAAAACTTGGCTAAGACTTTGAAGCTGATTGCTACTAAGGGACCGCAGGCTTTCTACAAAGGGTCTATTGCTGATGAGTTGGTAAAAGCTAGCTCACAAAATCATGGGATTTTAACTAAAAAGGACTTGAGCGACTATAACGTGGAAGAAACGCGGCCAGTGAGCTGCAACTATCGAGGTTATAATATCATCTCTTCCCCACCTCCCGGAGGCGGCACTGTTCTTTGTGAGATGCTAAATATTTTGGAAGGTTACCCGCTTTCCAAGTTAGGGTTCCACTCGCCTGTAAGTGTGCAACGCATACTGGAAACAATGCTGTATGCTTACGCCGACCGAAATACTTACTTAGGAGATCCGAACTTCGTCAACATTCCCCTAGAGCGACTTCTTTCCAAAGACTATGCGGCTCGTATTCGGGATAAAATCCCCCAATCTGGTGCTACCCCACCTTGCCTTGTCTACTCTTGTACAACTAAGAACGAGGGGACTAACACAACTCATTACTCAATCGTTGATAAGTATGGGAACGCAGTGGCAGTAACTTATACAATTAACGCTCTGTTTGGCTCTGGCGTGATTGCTGGTAATACGGGTTTCCTCCTAAACGATGAGATGGATGACTTTACGTCGAAGCCGGGAGTACCTAACCTGTTTGGCTTAGTCCAGGGAAGTGAAAACGCTATTCAACCAGGTAAGCGCCCTCAGAGTTCTATGAGTCCAACCATTGTCTTTAAAGATGGCAAAGTCTTTATGGTCACTGGCAGCCCAGGAGGTTCTAGGATTACCACGATTGTTCTCAGTGTCATCACTAACGTGATCGACTACGGCTTAAATATTCAAGAAGCTGTAGATTCTCCTCGCTTCCATTATCAAGGCCTGCCCAATTCGGTCTACCTCGAACGAGGTTCTTTATCACCTGACACCATACAGTCGCTGTCACACACAGGATTCAAATTCGATAGTGAAACCCTCAGTTGGGGAGCCGCAGAGTCAATCTTGGTGGATCCGAGAACTGGTTTGTTCTATGGTGCTAGCGATCAGCGTAGACCTGCAAGTGCAGCGGTTGCGTTCTGAATGCTCTACGCAAGAGTGCGTAAGCTCATCCCTGCTAAGAGTGTTAATTTCTTACATAGCCATGCGATCGCAAAATTGAACTGTACCTCACGGTATTCAAATAAGCCTTCACAGAACGAGCTAAAGCTTTAGCTAAAAGTGGAGGAACAGCATTTCCTATTTGATTAAACTGACTGTTTTCGGAACCTTTAAATTCAAACCAATCAGGAAAACTTTGCAGTCGAGCACCTTGACGCATGGTTAATCTTCTTCTACGTCCATCTGGTAAGCGTATTCGCAACATATCGCCTGTTGCACCGGCTAAATTCCGGCAGGTTACTGTCCGGCAAGGTGCATATAGATGAACATCTCTAGGCTGAATACACTTGGATGCTATCTCGTATTTCTTCACATATTCATCCATACTGGGAGTGAGAAATTTTGAGTTTGGAGGCACTGAGAAAGCTAACTCTTCTAACGCTTCACCAGCAGTATATGGTGAATGACTATGTGTTTTCTCAGGCCATTCCCAACTACCTTTATGTGCCACACAAAACAAACGTTCTCTTTTCTGAGGCACCCCGTAATCAGCGGCATTTAAAATTTGCCATTCAACAATATAATCAAGTTCTTGGAGAGCCTCCACAATTTCTTCAAAATAGACTTTGTTGCGAAATAGCATACCGCGCACATTTTCAAACAAAGCCAGTTGGGGACGATAACGCTTAACCGTAGAAATAAAAGTAGGAAAGCCGTCACGACTATCTTTTAATCCGAGTTGATGTCCACCGACACTGAAGGGTTGACAAGGAGGACCACCTATGATAGCATCTATACCTCGTGAAAAGGTTGCAGACCTCGTGTCTACAATAGATAATGGTGTCAAATTGACTTGATGACATGGACTATGCAGATTATACCGATAAGTCCCACAAGCATCTTCTAAAATTTCATAACCAATCGTTTTAAAACCTGCGGCTTCAAAACCAAGAGCAAGGCCACCACAACCTGCAAATAAATCAATAACTAAGTATTTACTGTTTTGACTATGGGAAAGTTGTAGTTCTTTTTCAATCAAATTAAGATAAGGGACTTTGCACTCCAAGGGCCAAGCTCAAAACACAAAAATCTATTATATATGATTAATCTTAAGTATTTTTTCTAAATCTTTGCGACTATCATCATAAAAATTATACTAGATAGCAAGACAACCAAGTAAACGAAAGAATCACAGTCCCTACAATCAAATCAGGAATTGAAAGTTATTGACTGTGAGCGGCTAAAGAAATAGATGATTCAAATCGACGGTTCCTATGGAGAGGGAGGTGGGCAAATTCTTCGCACCTCGCTGAGTTTGTCTGCCATTACTGGTAAACCTATTTGCATAAATAGTATCCGCGCCGGACGTAAGAAACCGGGATTAGCAGCACAACACTTAACAGCAGTTCGCGCTGCGGCAACAATTTGTAATGCTCAGGTACAGGGAGATGCGCTATTTTCAACGTCGCTGGAATTTATTCCGGGTACTTCTGTACAAGCAGGAAATTATACATTTGATGTCAGCGAAGCACGAGAAGGCGGTTCTGCGGGTGCCATCACTTTGGTGTTGCAGACTATTCTCTTACCTCTAACACTTTGCTCGGGTAACTCAGAAGTGACGCTACGAGGAGGAACTCATGTTAGTCATAGCCCTTCAATGACTTACATTGAGCAAGTCTACTTGCCTACACTGTACCGTATGGGTGTGCGGGTTGAAGTGAAATTGAATGCTTGGGGATGGTATCCTCGCGGTGGGGGAGAAGTAAATTTGTTAATCAGTGGTGGTAGCAAACTTAGTGGGATCGATTTGGTGGAACGCGGTAACTTGCAGCAAGTGCGGGGACTAGCAGTCGTGACAGAACTACCTTCCCACATTCCGCAAAGAATAGTGAGTCGTGCCGAAAATTTGTTACGTAAAGCGGAATTAAAAGCTAGTTTACAACCATTACGAGCAAAAGGTGTTGCACCAGGAGCAGGTTTGTTTATCACTGCTCAGTATGAAAATAATTTGGCAGGGTTTGGGGCTGTGGGACGTCTCGGTTTACCTGCAGAAAAAGTAGCGCAAATAGCTTGTGAGGAACTGCTGAAGTTTCACGAAACTGGTGCAGCAGTGGATGAACACTTAGCAGATCAGTTACTGTTACCTGCTGCTTTAGCATCAGAGAAAAGTGAGTATCGAGTGGCTGATATTAGTCAGCACTTGACAACAAACGCTTGGGTTATTGAGAAATTTGAACTAGCACGGGTATCGGTGGATAAAGTTGATCAGCTGGTGACTGTACAACCGTGAACTAGTACAACAAGGCAAAAGTCACTCATTCAAAAGTCAAAAGAAAGAACACTTATTTTATAAGCTTTTTACCTATTTCAGATGGGTGGGTTATTTCCGCCGCTCTGTACTAGTAGTCAGTATGAACCTGCTGAAAGATTGCTATAACAGTCATAAATCAGTCGAGAGAAAACACTTAAGTTGATAATAGTGTTTTTTATATTCAGTAAAAAACTGTATTTATAACCTTAAGTCTTAAAAAATGGTCAAATACAATGGTAAAATATTAAACATTGAGTAATAAAAAGAAATCCAGTATTTTCTCATAAATTAATTAGGATTGCTATAGAAGGAAATTAATCACTAAAGCAATGAAACAGTGATGGCGATCGCTTTAACATGTAGGAGTTCTGGTGGATGAGTAAGGTGCTTTTCGCCATATCTTGAACAGGACGCTGGCTTAACATAACGTTATGAGAGCAATCGCCACTTCTGTCTGATCTCCTGCTCAACATATCTTATTATTCCTGATATCTTACCTCACCCAATTGACATGGGGTAGCAATACGCGCTACATCATGATTCAGCCGTCAAAATTAATTTTTCAGATGCAGAGTTTCCTGAATTGCCGACTTCATCAGTATAAGGAGGATTGGAAATGGACGTCAGCTTGATTATGTCTAATATCTTAAATCCGCCAGTCCTCTTTTTCTTTCTGGGGATGACTGCTGTTTTTGTCAAGTCCGATCTAGAAGTTCCTGCCCCAGTGCCCAAATTCCTATCGCTTTATCTGCTGTTTGCGATTGGTTTTAAAGGGGGGGTAGAACTGATTAAAAGCGGAATCACTCAGGAAGTCGTTATAACGCTCCTAGCAGCGGTATTAATGGCTTGTGTTGTCCCAATTTACACGTTTTTTATCCTGAAGCTGAAGCTGGATGTTTACGATGCTGCGGCGATCGCTGCAACCTACGGCTCGATTAGTGCTGTCACCTTCATCACTGCTAGCGCCTTTTTGAGTGAGCTGGGCATTCATTTTGATGGATATATGGTAGCTGCCCTTGCCCTGATGGAATCTCCAGCCATCATTGTAGGTCTCATCTTAGTGAATTTATTCACCGTTAGTGAGAAGCGGGATTTTTCCTGGCGTGAAGTTTTGCAAGAGGCATTTCTGAATAGTTCAGTCTTCCTGTTGGTTGGTAGCCTCTTAATTGGTTTTTTGACAGGAGAACACGGCTGGCAGGTATTAAAACCCTTTACACAAGAGATGTTTTATGGGATTCTTACCTTCTTTTTACTAGATATGGGACTGGTTGCGGCAAGAAGAATTAAAGACTTGCAAAAAACCGGATTTTTCCTCATTTTATTTGCCATACTAATTCCAATACTCAATGCAGGTATTGGGTTGCTGATTGCCAAATTTATTGGTATGCCACAGGGAAATGCACTTTTGTTCTCTGTGTTGTGTGCTAGTGCGTCTTACATTGCTGTCCCAGCTGCTATGCGGTTAACTGTTCCAGAAGCCAATCCTAGCCTGTATGTTTCTACAGCTCTAGCAGTGACATTCCCGTTCAATATTATTGTGGGGATTCCGTTATATCTGTATGTAATTAACCTTTTTTGGAGTTAATAATATGCACCTAGTTAAAAAAATCGAAATTATAGCCAATGCATTTGAACTTAGCAGAATTTTAGCCGGTTTAGATAAATCAGGTGTACATGGTCATGCTGTTATCCGCAATGTTGCTGGTAAAGGATTACGAGGAACGGCGGAAGATTTGGATATGACAATGCTCGATAATGTCTACATCATCGCGTTTTGTATGCCAGAGTACGTCAAACCTGTAGTGGAAAACATCAAACCACTGCTCAACAAATTTGGGGGTACCTGTTACATCTCAGATGTGATGGAGATTAGCTCTATAAAATGCGTTGCGTCGTTATAAGCACAATGATGCAAGTAGGTAGGCGGGAAAATTTACAACTATATAACGAAATGTAAAATATCTGAAATTGGCTCGTAGTTGTGCTAAGCGTGTTCTTAACAGCAACAAACCATTTTCGGTTTATTTCCGCCCACCTACTTATCCAAACGTCGCATCGTGACTTTCAAAAGTTAAGAGTTACAGACGTTTGGCATGATAGTCACTGCTAACGATTGAAAGAAGGCGAATTCAACTTGCTGATGCTTCCTGCCTAAGCATTCTAACGCTGAAAAAATGCAGAACCTTGGTTCTGCATTTTATTTTGTCTCCATCCCTAAGTGCAAAACAATGGCTGACACACCCAAATTGCGTGTCGTACCTATCTATGTGCGTAAGTCCTAATAGCTTTAGCTCCGGAATTGAACCACAAACGATAGAATCGCAATGGTGCTATATAACCTGTACTCCAATGAAAGCTGATCGCAAACCAACTCCTGAAACCACCTCACCCAACTTTCAGCGTCCAGAACTACTTGCCCCTGCCGGCAATTGGGATTGTGCCAAAGCTGCTGTAGAAAACGGTGCAGATGCGATCTATTTTGGTTTGGAGCGATTTAATGCGCGAATGCGGGCACAAAACTTTACAGAAGCTGACTTGCCCGAATTGATGGAATTTCTACACCGACGAGGTGTAAAAGGCTATGTCACGCTGAATACATTAATATTTCCCCAAGAACTGAGAGAAGCAGAACAGTATCTCTGCACAATTATCACAGCCGGTGTAGATGCAGCGATCATCCAAGATGTCGGGATATGTCGTCTCATTCGTCACCTGTCGCCAGATTTTCCCATCCATGCATCTACTCAGATGACGATAACTAGTGCTGCTGGGGTAGAATTTGTTAAGTCCCTCGGCTGTCAGTTAGTCGTTCTTGCCCGCGAATGCTCTGTTAAAGAAATTACTAAAATCCAGCGCCAGCTTGCGAAACTTGAAAGCTCACTCCCTTTGGAAGTTTTCGTTCATGGTGCTTTGTGCGTAGCTTATTCTGGCCAATGTTTGACAAGTGAATCACTAGGAGGACGCTCTGCTAACCGAGGCGAATGTGCCCAGGCTTGCCGAATGCCATACGAATTAATCGTTAATGGGGAAGTTGTGGATTTGGGAAGCCGTAAATACCTACTCAGTCCTCAAGACTTAGCAGGGTTAGAAGTTCTGCCAGAATTGGTCAAAACAGAAGTAAGTTGCCTAAAAATTGAAGGTCGCCTGAAAACTCCAGAGTATGTCGCCAATGTTACCCGTGTTTATCGAGAAGCCTTAGATCGTGTGATGGCGGAGATCCCCACTACCCCGACTTCAAAAGAGGGAAGTACAGCCCCAATTCTTAAGGCGGGTTCAGGAGAGGGAGAACGCTACAACCTAGAGATGGCATTTTCTCGTGGACTTTATACAGGTTGGTTTCGCGGGATTAACAATCAAGAACTCGTTCATGCCCACTTTGGGAAGAAACGTGGCGTATATTTGGGTACAGTTACTCACATCCGCACTGACCAGATAACAGTATTTTTACAAGCCCCAGTCAAGCCGGGAGACGGTGTTGTTTTTGACTGTGGTCACCCGGAAGCGCGGGAGGAAGGCGGTCGGGTATATAAAGTAGAACAACGTGGTCAAAAAGCAGTACTGACTTTTGGTAGACAGGATCTGAACCTGCGACAGATAAGTATCGGAGATAAGATTTGGAAAACAAGTGATCCAGAACTAGATCGGCAAGTTCGTCAAAGTTTCGCAGGAGAAAACCCGCAATTTCAGCGTCCTATTCACTTAGAGATTTATGGAGAAGCTGAGCAAACACTTGTAGCGATCGCCCGTGACGACCAAGGTTATGTTGTGCATGTGGAGTCAGAAATGCCACTTGTCTTGGCACACACCAAACCCTTGAGTGGCGATCGCTTACTTGAACAGTTTGGTCGTCTCGGCAACACTCCCTTTTGTTTAGGAACCTTGACAAATCATCTGAATGGTGCTGTCATGGTTCCTGTAAGTGAGTTGAATCGTATGCGGCGGGAGATTGTAACGCAGTTGGAAGAGCTACGAACTCAACCCAAACGCTGGCAATTGAACTCACATGCTTCCCTAAAAGACTTACTTCCTGCCCCCACTCCTGTACGGGCGGGTTTGACAGAAGATCGCCTGTACTCAAATGTTATCTGTATTAAACCCCCTGTACGGGCGGGTTTGACAGAAGATCGCCTGTACTCAAATGTTATCTGTAATAAACCCGCCCCTACTCCATCTCTCATTGTGTTAGTGCGAAACTTGAAGCAACTACAAGCCGCATTGCAAGCAGGAATTGAAACACTATACTGTGAATTTGAAGACCCACGTGCTTATCGTCAAGCCGTGCAGATCGTGCATCAGCACTCCCCCATTCCCACTATTTGGGTAGCACCACCTCGGATTACAAAACCAGATGAAAACTGGATTTTGCAGCAAGTGCGTTCTTGTGAAGCTGATGGTTATTTAGTGCGAAACTATGACCATCTCCAATTCTTTGCACAAGACCGTTGTATTGGTGATTTTTCCCTTAACGTCGCGAATCCTTTAACCGCAGATTACTTTCAGCATCGCTTTGGTTTAGAACGGTTGACAGCATCTTATGATTTGAACATTACTCAACTAGAAGATCTGCTGAAAATTTATCCGCCTCAGGGTATTGAAGTTACAATTCATCAACATATGCCCATGTTCCATATGGAACATTGTGTATTCTGTGCGTTTCTATCTACAGGGACTGATTATACGAACTGTGGACGCCCATGCGAGAAGCATGAAGTGAAATTGCGGGATAGAGTTGGCACAGAACACATTCTCCAAGCAGATACAGGCTGTCGAAATACTATATTTAATGGCACAGCCCAAACTGGCGCAGAATATGTTCAACGCCTAATACAAATAGGCGCACATCACTTCCGCATTGAGTTTGTCAATGAGACGCTCGATCAAGTCACTCAGACGATACATCTCTACCGCCAACTTCTGCACGGAGAAATTACAGGTTCTCAACTTTGGAGAGAGTTGAAACTACACAATCAGCTTGGCGTGACTCGTGGTCCAATGAGATGATTTAAGCTAGATTTTTGGTACATGGGGATATTGCACAAAAAACTCTATTATCCTCTAAGGGCCATCGTCTTGGCGCACTTGTTCGGATCTAGAGGAAGAACCCTTTGTTGCTTTATGCTGCTTGTCCTTTTTTATTAATTCCATGTAGACATTAATCTCACTAACTTCTAAATCATGCTCAACTCTGGTTACTCTCCAGCTCTCCTTTTTTAGGTAAATTTCCTCTCCTATTCTGGGAACAAACTGTAGATCATAGAACTTTTTGAGAAAATCTTTTTGGTTTTCTTCCCATAAGATTACTTTGACAGCTTCAATGCTCATTGATTCAATAGTTTAAGGACATACATACGAGAGCAAGTTCATTTTAAGTAATTAATTTCCGAATTACTGTTTATCTCGAACCAACTTTTATAAACTCCCATGCGTACGCAGAACTGTGACACTCTAGTCACAGTAATCCGAAGCGTTAGCGTTAGCGATCTTCGAAGCGGTAGCGAGTCTTCTCCCAAGGGGAGACGCAATCATGCGAACGAGCGTCAGCGATCTTCGACGTTCGCGTAGCGTCTCGCTCCAGTTGGAGCGTTGGAACGAGCGTCAGGGCTGTTCGCCCTTACGATTTGAATTGAACAAGCTACTCCGCAACAATTCGCCAGTTATTTCGATGCAAGGAGGTTATAAAGGAGGTAACTCTTCAAGAATCGTAAACCGAATGTGATTGATTGCTAATTCACCAATTGAGAGATCTTCTTTTGTGAGCCGTTCGCCTTTAGTTGTCAAGGTTTCAAAAGAGATTCCTTTGCCAATTTCAATGTGATACCAACATAAGCCCATAAAAAATCGGGTGGGATAAGGTCCTCCATAGCCGATATCATCGGGATTCGATTCCATTGGCAACCAACCAAAACCCGGTACGTAGAACTCCAGCCAAACATGATTGTAATCCGGTTGCAGGGGTACACGTTGGCGTTCGGCATAGGGAGGACATTTGTAGCGACCAACAGTACGACACAGGATGCCATTCAAACGACACAAAGCAAGCAAGACGCCAACATACTCGCCACAGGAACCAACACCTCTTTCTAAAACAATGTCTGGTGTATCGATGTGTGGTTTAATACCATAAGATAAGTGATCGTATACGTAGTTACGGATACTATACATTTTCCGCAGCAGATTGGTTTCAGTACCGATCGCCTCGCGGGCAGCACGGCGGACAATGGCAGTATCCATTGAGAGATCGTCATCATCCACGAGATAGCGAGCTTGCAGTTCTGGTGACACTTCTGGGATGTCTTGTACATCTTGCGGAGTCAGGCGATATTTGACTCCTCTGACTTCCAAAATGGCTTTCCACCCAAATATATGGCGTTCGCCTGGGGTGAGGGCATCAAATTTAAACACTGCCACACGTTGTCCGTCTATGACTTCTTCAGTAAAAGGCAAACCAACGGGTTCGACGTGCCTCACCTTTTGACGCTCGGTTTCTGACGGAAGAGCAATCCGCCATTCGACTTCTGGTAAATAGATTTCTTCTAAAGGAGAAATTTCTTCTAGGTAAGACATTTCTAGAAGATACCCGTTAGACAGAGCGCAGCGTTTATCTGGATTGTAATGATAATCCAGTGGGTGAATAAACGTGCGATCGCGGTAAGCTAGTTCATAGTTAGGCTCAGCGTTTGGGTTATCCCGCAAATAAGCTTCCTCAGAGGCATAGGCAACATAAATTGTTTCCTTACCTGCATTTTTACGTACTGCTATGCCTGAAGGAGAATCAAAGGGTGTGAGGACGCTAAATTGAACTTCTCCAGTCGCCCTGTCGATGCAGTAAACCGTTTGTTCAGTGCGATCGCATACCCAGAGTGTTTCCTCACTCACTGCCAAATTTTCCACCCCAACTCCTGGTGCATAAAATTTAGTAATTTGTTTTCGCGTGTTGCGGTCAAAAATCAAAATACTTCCCAGCTTTTGACAACTGATGTAGATCGTTGATTCCCAAATTGCAATGCCATCTGCGGTGTAAGGCAGAGTCACAAAATGTTCCAAACCTAATGAATTCAACTTACACACATAAACACTGTTACCCCGCGTCACCCAAAGATTATCTTCCCAAACCGCCAAACCCGTGACATCCATAAACTCCTTCACTTGGTGGGGATTGATAATTTTGGTGTTTTCAGAGTCAGGATCGATTTGTAGCAGATGCCCTTTACTCGTATCAATAGCGAGCAGAGTATCTTGAACGAAGGCGATGCCACAGAGGATGGCAGCACTGAACGGTCGAATTGTCTTTTGCCCAAACATCTGGCTCACGGTCAAACTGGGAAGTATAATAGTCATATTAATAAACTTATTTACTCAATGGTTAAGTCAACCTGAAAGTCCGAAAGTAGAATTTCTTACCCGAGTCAATTTCGGACTTCCATTATCCAGGATTGTCGATATTTTGTCTTAAAAAATACTGTTTAACTTGTAATAATACATATAGATTGCACATCAAAAATTGTAACCTCAGCAGGTTGAGCCAATAATAACGTCAATATGTAAACAAGTGTTGAGATGCGGTGAAACCCTCTAACCATTAACAGATCCTCGCTTGCGTCCACAGATCTGTCGAAAGAAAACTTCGCCTCAATGTAAAGTTGTGTTGATTCACGCTAACTTGCTTATCATACATTCCACCTATCCATCATGTAACTTGACTATATCCTTAATGTAACTTTATTTGATGGTTTTCCAGCCACCACTAAATTATGATCGAATTTTGTAATCATTCCCTGTAACCTAAACAATGTCTGCTAATTCTCTGCCTGCTTCAGCCGCCGTTTGGCATAGTTTGGAAGTTGATCGAGCAATAGAACTGTTGAAAAGCCATGCAGACAATGGCTTAACGCCTCAAGAAGTACAACAGCGTTTGCAAAAATATGGTGCCAACGAACTAGAGGAAACTGCCTCTCGGAGCGCCTGGGAAATTTTGGTAGATCAGTTTAAGAACATAATGTTGTTAATGCTGATTGCTGTAGCTTTAATTGCTGGGGTAATAGATCTGCTAGGTTGGCGAGATAAGCTGGCAAAAGGCGAGATCCCCTTCAAAGACACGATCGCTATCTTAGCGGTTGTCATCCTAAACGGCGTCTTGGGCTACGTTCAAGAAAGTCGTGCGGAAAAAGCCCTAGCAGCCTTGAAAAAACTTGCCTCTCCCAACGTGCGAGTTATTCGTGGCGGCATGATGGAGGTAGCAGCCAAAGAATTAGTGCCAGGAGACGTGATGCTACTGGAAACAGGGGTACATGTAGCGGCAGACGGACGCTTACTAGAGGCATCTAACTTGCAAGTCAGAGAGTCAGCACTCACAGGTGAAGCTGAAGCGGTTAACAAACTTCCAGAAATCCACTTGCCAGAAGACACAGCATTAGGCGATCGCGTAAATTTAGTCTTTCAAGGCACTGAAGTTGTCAAAGGACGAGGTAAGGTTCTGGTAACCAGCACGGGAATGCATACAGAATTGGGGCAAATTGCCACCATGTTGCAAGCAGTCGAAAGTGAACCGACTCCCTTGCAGCAGCGGATGACTCAATTGGGTAACGTTCTGGTGATGGGTTCTCTGATTTTAGTCGGGATTGTTATTTTAGGTGGGGTGATTGAGGCAAGAGGTTTCAGCAATATCAAAGACCTCGTAGAAGTTTCCTTGAGTATAGCAGTAGCTGTCGTTCCAGAAAGCTTACCTGCAGTGATCACTGTTACCTTGGCACTGGGAACCCAACGCATGGTACGTCAAAATGCCTTGATCCGCAAATTGCCTGCCGTGGAAACTCTCGGTTCTGTAAATACGATATGTTCTGATAAAACTGGGACTCTGACTCAAAACAAGATGGTTGTGCAATCAGTTTTTAATTTAAACTCCCTTGAGAGCAATACTCAAGATGCCAAAAACCAGTTGTTTAGCGTGACAGGTTCCGGTTATACCCCCACAGGAGAAATTCAACTTCAAGGAAGTACAATTGAAGCAGAAGATTATCCAGAACTCCAAGCATTATTCGTTGCTTGTAGCCTTTGTAATGATTCAGTTCTGCAACAGCAACATGGGGAATGGGGGATTTTAGGAGATCCTACAGAAGGTGCATTAATAGCGCTGGCGGCAAAAGGTGGAATTGAACAAGATCAATGGAAAAGTAAGCTACCCCGGATTCGCGAATTCCCCTTTTCTTCAGAACGCAAGCGGATGAGTGTGATTTGTCAGGTGGAATTCGTAGACACGGGTGTCTCACCACTGACAGCAGTTGATCCTGTGATCAGTAACTTGTTGAAATTTGAAAGTTACTTGATGTTTACCAAAGGTTCACCAGAGTTAACCTTGGCACGTTGCACTCATATTTATCTAGGCTTGCAAGCAGTCCCTTTGAGCGATTTGCAACGCCGTAAGATTCTAGCAGCAAATGAGCAAATGGCAAGTCAAGGGTTGCGGGTGCTGGGTTTTGCCTACAAACCTTTAAATGAAATCCCACATGAAGGATCAGAGGAAATATCTGAGCAAAACTTAGTATGGTTGGGATTGGTGGGAATGCTTGATGCACCACGCCCAGAGGTGAAAATGGCAGTGCAAGAGTGTCGAGAAGCGGGAATTCGACCGGTGATGATTACAGGCGATCACCAGTTAACGGCGAGGGCGATCGCAATCAATTTGGGTATTGCCCAAGAGGGAGATGTCGTGCTAACCGGTCAAGAGTTGCAACGCATGAGTGATCAAGAACTAGAGCAAAACGTAGACAGGGTAAACATTTATGCTAGAGTTGCTCCCGAACACAAACTGCGAATTGTCCAAGCATTGCAACGCCGAGGCAAATTTATCGCCATGACAGGCGATGGTGTCAATGATGCTCCTGCCCTCAAACAAGCAGATATCGGGATCGCTATGGGTATTACGGGTACTGATGTTAGCAAGGAAGCAAGTGACATGGTACTTCTTGATGACAATTTTGCTTCTATTGTCGCCGCTACCAAAGAAGGTAGAGTTGTTTTCACCAATATCCGTCGTTTTATTAAATACATTCTTGGGAGTAACATTGGCGAAGTTCTCACCATTGCCGCTGCCCCCATTTTAGGATTGGGTGGCGTTCCCCTCACACCACTCCAAATTCTGTGGATGAACCTTGTCACTGACGGTCTTCCAGCCTTAGCATTGGCTGTGGAACCGGCTGAACCAAATGTGATGAAGCGTCCGCCCTTCAGTCCTAGTGAAAGTATTTTTGCTAGGGGGTTGGGTTCTTATATAATTCGGATTGGTATTATCTTTGCCATTCTTTCCATTATTCTGATGGAGTGGGCTTATCATCACGCACAACTAGTACAAGGTCCGGGACTCGATCCAAATCGTTGGCAGACAATGGTGTTTACTACCTTGTGTATTGCCCAAATGGGGCACGCTTTAGCAATTCGTTCTAATTCGCGACTGACAATCGAGTTAAATCCTTTCTCAAATCCCTTTGTGCTAGGATCTGTTGTTTTAACAACAATTTTGCAGTTAATGCTCATTTATGTTCCTTTCTTGCGGACTTTCTTTGGCACCCACTGGCTGAGTCCGATAGAATTGGCAATCTGTTTCGGTTTCAGTGCCTTGATGTTTGTCTGGATTGAAATGGAGAAGTTATTCTTACGATTGATCGGTAAGCAGAGTTTTTGAGGAAGGAGTCTGTACAGGAATTATGAGTTTTTATTTTTAGCTTCTTCATTTATTCCTCACTCCTAAGTTTTCCCTATGTACCTCCAAACCCTCCTCCTCCGACAGTTTCGTAACTACAAAGAGCAGCAAGTGAACTTTACTGCACCCAAAACGATTTTGGTGGGCAATAATGCTCAGGGAAAGTCCAATTTGTTAGAGGCGGTGGAATTGCTGGCAACATTGCGATCGCACAGAATGGCACGCGATCGCGATTTCATTCGGGATGGGGAAGAAATCGCCACAATTCGTACTACCGTACAAAGACAAACGGGTGAAAGTGACTTAGTTTTAACTTTACGCCGTAATGGACGTCGTAGTGTTGCTATCAATGGTGAGAAGCTGCGGCGTCAAATGGACTTTCTCGGCGTCCTTAATGCAGTACAGTTTTCCAGCTTAGATTTGGATTTAGTCCGGGGTGGTCCTGAAGGTCGCCGCAATTGGCTAGATACACTCTTAATTCAACTCGAACCTGTTTATGCTCACATTTTACACCAGTACAACCAGGTGTTGCGGCAACGCAACGCTTTTTTGAGAAGCACTCAGCAACGCTCCTCGCCTCAACGAGGGGAAGCAAACCCAGGCGCAGTCTCCTCAGCACTCAGCACTCAGCCAGAAGAATTGGCTGTATGGGATGCTCAATTAGCTACAGCAGGTACAAAAGTCATTAGACGACGCGATCGTGCTTTACAAAGACTTGCTCCTATTGCCACCGCTTGGCACACTAGCATCAGTGGCAGTACAGAGATTTTACAAGTCCATTACTCGCCCAACGTTCCTTTGGAGCAAAACCAATCAGAAAAAGTACAACAAACTTTTTTAGAAAAAATCCAGCACCGGGCTATTGCTGAATTGCATCGAGGCACTACTCTTGTCGGCCCCCATCGTGATGAAGTAGAATTGACTATTAATCAAACACCGGCTCGTTTATATGGTTCTCAAGGTCAGCAACGCACTTTAGTACTAGCTCTGAAACTAGCAGAATTACAACTCATTGAAGAAGTCGTCGGAGAACCACCGCTCCTCTTACTTGATGATGTTTTAGCTGAGCTAGATCCATCTCGTCAAAATCAACTGCTGGATGCTATTCAAGATCGCTTCCAGACTCTAATTACGACTACGCATCTGAGTTCTTTTGACTCCCAATGGTTAAATTCTTCTCAAATTCTTTACATTAATGCTGGAGAAATCATATTAAAGTGATTAATATATCGTGCTTTAAAAAAGTTGGCGTGAATAAACACAACTTTGTCGGGGCGGGTTTAATCTCAGAAGTTGTCAGTAACAACGAAAAACCTTGTCAAACCCGCCCCGACAATGTGCCCTGAGGTTTAATCTCAGAAGTTGTCAGTAAAAACGAAAAATCTTGTCAAACCCGCCCTTAATAAATTTCACAGCATATAAATATTTGTTTACTTATTTATGTTTTTTTTGCAATAACCTACTGAAATTATATAAATTGTCAGGAGAAACAACCAGCTCGTAAAACCTGACTATACAGTGGCTAGTACCGCAAGGAGTTCGTCAAAAGTCACTCATTCAAAAGTCAAAAGTGTTATAAATCAAGGCTTCTGGCTGTTTGAAATGGTTGCTTTATTTACGCGCCCGCTGTACTAGTAGTTTTTAATCCCTATTAACAACTAACAATTAACAAATGACTATTCAAACTAATAATAATACATTAGATAAAAAAGAAATTGCATCTCTTAGCGCATCATTGAGGCCAATTGAGCAAAAGATACTTAAACAAGATTCTCCTCAAGGTACAAAGAGAATTTGGTTTCAAGGAGCAGAACCTTATTTTGATGTCTTCTTTGAATTAAAAAATGATGAAATAGTTTGGTTTCAATTTACCTTACGCGGCAAATCTCTCTCTTGGGATAGAAAAACAACTAAATGGGAAACAGGTAATACTAATGAATTGAGGGTTGATGATGTAAGTTTTTATCCAGCAAGTAAGACAATAGATAATCACGAGAAAATTGATTGTGAATTTATTAATTTAGTGAAATCAATTCTTGAATTAAGGGCAGAAGAGCCAATCTTCACTAAAGTGCTAGCACTATTTGAAAGTGAGGAGTTCAAAGTGATCACTTAGAAGTTAACTATCAAATCAAAACTATTCACTCCCCACTCTTCTGGTGTGATCAATCTTCTTTTTCCCATTTTTTAACAACATTAAGAACTAAAAAACATAGTAAAGCCCCAATTAACCCTGTTTGCCATAACCCGCATCCAGCAGCAATTCCGAGAGCTGCGGAAACCCATATAGCTGTAGCTGAAGTCAGTCCGTGAATTTCAGATCGCCGTGATTCATCAGAAGATACACGTAGAATTTCGCCTGCACCTAGAAATCCTACACCAGCTGCAATACCTTGAATCACGCGGCTGAGAGCATCAGCACTTGGGTGAGCCGTACCTGCTTGCAGGGGTATAATGGTAAACAGGGCTGCTCCAAAACTCACGAGCATGTGAGTTCTTAACCCAGCAGGTTTATGTCTAAGCTGACGTTCTAAGCCAATAATCGCCCCGATGAGTATGGCAAGGCATAGCCTGAAGGTAATATTTAGCCAATTATTAGGCGAAAGGTCGTAGGTATTTAGCAATGCTGATGATTGAAGACGAATACTGCAATTACTCTACATTATCTGAAGGTAGTTAAAGCGCGAAGTGTGTGGGACGGAATCTTCTGCCCCACCTACTTCGCCTTTTAGGTCGCTCGTGACGCTCCTTGAGTGGAAGACAGTATACCTCATGCCTTTCTTTGTAAAATCAGGCAGCGATTTGCTTAAATCTAGAATTGCAGATATATTTTTGTTCATGGTAGGTAACTGAGGGAGAAGGGATTTAATATCATGTCCGGTAAATTAACCTTAATTCCGTCTGAACCTCAAGAGCGCTTCTCTCTGTGCTTTGTCTCTCCTCCCCGCTTGCGGAGAGGGGTTGGGGGGCTCGGGGTCCCC
>CALMVQ010000059.1 GCA_937873135.1 uncultured Scytonema sp.
AATTAATTATTCGCGAATAACATACGCGAACACATCTTTTTTGTCCAAAGTCCAATTAGTTGCAACGCAACTATTGTGCATCTATGATTTTGCAATTACAGTTGGGCTCTTTTTGTAAATTTACTCTTAAATTTGGCACTAACTTTTTTGAGCGTAACTTGAAAGCCTCATTAAGAGTATTTATGAAGTTAGCATATCATGGTGTGAAAATTTTATTTATTAAGAAACATTAAATGGCTATATAATGCGTAATATCGCAGAAGATTTGTAAGGTTTTGCTAATTACTTAACTATATCCCAATACGGTTTATTAAAGACAATTTATATACCAAAATAGCACGTAAAGACGCGCCATGGCACTTGTTTACATAGTACACAATTCCTATCAATCAACCTTAACTGAATCGTATTGAACTATATCCCACATTTCGGACTTCAATATGTACTGCATGGCAGAATACGTCTTTAAAATAGCTTAGCGATCGCAACAAGCGAAAAATCTTAAGTATTTATATTTAAAGCGAACACTATGTTACGCAGGATGGACTTATTTGCTATTTCTTGTCAATACGTAAGACCTAATCTTTTTAGTGCTATTTTTTAAGACGTCTCTAAAATTTTGTACTCTCTGCTGTTAATTTGCCAGAAATCATATGTGATTTGTTTCGATAGAATGACGATCTGTTAAAGATTTATGGACTTTCCTTCATGGCTGACCGCTAACTGCTAAATTTCGGGTAAAGTAATGATAAACTCTGCATAACTTCCGTTCTCAGTTTCAACGGAGATCGCACCCTGATGCTGCTGAACAATAATATCGTGACAGATAGATAGACCCAATCCGGTTCCTTCACCGGGAGGCTTAGTGGTGAAAAAGGGTTCAAAAATCTTATCCACTACTTCCTGAGTCATGCCTTCGCCATTATCGCGAATGCGGATTTCTAGCTGTGAACCCAAATCTTTGGTACTGACTGAAAGTGTCGGCTCCAAGGAAACACCCTCATTTCCTAGTCTCAGCAGATGCAGTTTCTTTTTATGAGCCGCATAGCAAGCGTTGTTAATGATATTGATAAAAACGCGACTCAAATTTTGGGGAATGACTTTTATTTGACGAAGGTCGCGCTCATATTCCGGTTTGATGGTAATGTGGAAAGAAGCATCCTTCGCACGCATTGCGTTGCAAGCCAGATTAACGGCTTCGGTGAGTAAAGCGTTGATGTTGGTCAGTTGTAGTTCACCAGTTTTGCCGCGTGAGTGCATCAGCATTCCACGGACAATATTATCAGCTCTTTTACCATGTTCATTGATTTTTTGACAGTTTTGTGAGAGAGTATCGAGAATCTCAGCAATATTTTCTTTAGTTTGTGAGTCGAATCGGTCTTTTTGATTTTCAATCTCTTCAAGTAGTTCTTGGGTTAACTCTACAGAAAGTTCGGCAAAGTTGTTAACGAAGTTTAGAGGATTTTTGATTTCATGGGCAATGCCTGCTGTTAAAGCTCCCAAAGACGCAAGTTTTTCTTGGGCAATAATTTGAGCTTGCGTGGCTTTTAACTTTTGTAGGAGAGTTGCCAAATCCTGATTTTTTTGTTGTAATTCCTCGGTTCGAGCTTCAACTTTGTGTTCTAAAGTCCGGTTGGAATCCTCTAACTGTTCGTAGAGACGGGAATTTTCAATGGAGATGGCGGCTTGGGCAGAAAGGATTTTTAAGATTTCGACGCGATCGCTTGTAAAAGCGCTCGATGTTAAATTATTTTCAAGATATAAAATGCCGCTCAGTTTACCTTGATTAAGCAGGGGGGTGCAGAGAATTGATTTGGGTTGAGTGGCGACAATGTAGGGATCGCGGGTAAATTGTCCTTCATGGACTGCATCATTTAACACTACATTTTCCTGAGTGCGAGTCACATAGTTGATAATGGCGGCTGACAGGAGGGGAATCTGGCTGTCAGGATCTACAGAATCTACTGGAATCGATTGCAGTAGAGTAACGTCATCAGAATCTATAGTCCCTTCACCTTCAATAACCCAGCTACTTTCCTTATCGAGAATCAGAAAGCCCTTTTGTGCGCCTGCATTCTCAATTACGGTTTTCATCAAATTTTTTAGCAGTTTGTCTAAGATGATTTCGCCGGATATAGTTTGCGAGGCTTTCAGCACTGTGGCTAAATCCAGCGATTCAACTGAGCTTCTAGAAGATATGGTAACAGAATTGATAGAAGTATTTTTAATTCCAGAGGATGTTGAGGCAAGCAACTGGGGGTATTGCTCATCTAAATCCTCTACTTTGCGTTTTGCACCCCAAATTTGATAGCCTTGACGTGCTTTTTTCAGATAACCTTGGGCAAATTCTTCTTTATCTTTCGCTAACCAGAACTTAGCTGCGAGTTCATTAGCTAAGGCTTCATTTTGGATAAACTCGTTTTCTCGAGCTGATTTAATAGCTTGATCGTACAAGTCCATTGCCTCTTGCCATTTACCTGAGATCCGAGCCATTTCTGCTGCTACCAAAAGGTATTTGTGAAGGAAATTTTCTGGACAGTGTTCCGCCCATACTTTCATCTGCTTTTGGTTTGCTTCAAGTTTTTTCCAATATTCTTTTTTCTCTTCAACTGAAGTATTTTGACAGAGAGCAGTTAGTATAAGTGAATAGTAAAAATTATGCGCTGCTACTAAGATGGAACCCGGAGCAAAAACAAGCATATCTTTCACTTGCTCAATACATATTAATGCTTCGGGCAATTTTTCATATAGATAAAGTACTAAAGATTTAAGTGAATAATATATTATTATAGAAGCAGCATTTTCACGAATTAGATTTAAATACATTTGTTCGTTAATTTCATCATCATAAAATTGGAATTTATCCATTGTGAATCCAATCAGGTTATATATGGGTATTTTACAGGCTAATATGCAATTACTAGAAAATTGATCCCTAGCTATACGACGACAAAAATCTAAAAACTTAGATGCTTCCTTGAAAACAAAGATTAGATCTTTACCCTGAAACACTAAATTGAAGAGATGATAAGACATATTATAAGAGACATATTGAAATTCCCCAATTTGTAAACCTGCCTTATTTCCTTCTATGTAAATACTTTCACCAGTTTTAATGTGCTTTACCCAATGATTTAAAGTACCAATTAGGACTTGAGCAGCTAAAACTTTAGAAGACAAGTCATGAAGCTGCTCACTGAGCTTCCACCCTAATAATCCAAATTCATACCCTAATTGATAATCTTCAAAAATACCACTTATGATAAGTCCATAAAAAGTGTAACTCATGGGAGATTTTGTAGTATGACCATATTTGATACTAAGGTTGACTGATTTCACGATAATTACACGCGCAAGTTCTGGATGTGTAATGAAAGCAGGTGCGACTAATCTAGTTAGCAATTTCAATGTCGCCTTTTTTTCTGGGGCTTTCATTTCTGGATTATCGAGTAATGAACTAATCTTTCTATCTCCTAAATTTTCTTGAACTTCGGCAAGTTCAGCTTCAAGAACAGCTTTATAGTCATCTAAGGGTAATTGGATACCTAACAAACTGAGAGCTTCTCGACCTGAGTGAATTGCCTCTTGGTATTGCCCAGATAGAGTATACTGGGTGATTAAAAGAAAGTAGAAATCTGTTTTATCAAGAACTGATCTTGCGTGTGGTAATGAAATTTTTATTAATGATTGAGAATCCTCTATATTGCCGTTTAAATACTCAACTTCTGCCAAATTTCTGTACAAATCTAAAGTCAGAGTATAGTAGTCTGACCACATATTTTTAGGTAAGTTATCTATGGCAGCCATGAAATATTGCCTTGCAGAAACGTAAGCTGTTGCTTCTTTGGCTTTATTTCCTGCAGTTAAATTCAATCTTGCTAAGTCAACTTTTTCCGAGCTACTCGATATTAACTCTCGACCTTTGTTAAGATGCCCAACCAGATCAAAGATTTTTTCTTCTCGTTCTTCCGCGTCAGTACTTGCTAGCAACAGTCTCCCAATCCTCAGATGAGTCTCTTTTTTCTGGTCATCATCAATCAGAGAATAAGCAGCTTGTTGCACTCGATCATGCAAAAATTGATAATTTAGAATAACTAAGGAAGAACTAATGATTTCCTCTGAAGTCGTTTCTAACTCGGAAGTAGGTTGAATAAGTCCCATCTGAATGGCTGGCAACAAATCTGCAAACGTTTCTACCACAGGTTTTTCATAGATGACACAGAGGGTATTTATGTCAAAAATACTACCTATACAAGCCGCTAAACGTAAAACTTGTTGCGTTTGCTCTGGTAGTTTTTTTAATTTACCCAGCATCAAATCCACTACATTGTCCGTGATACCCAGTGCTTCAATTTGAGTGATGTCCCATTGCCAACAATTTTTTTTAAAATTAAAGCTAAGCAGATTTTCCTGATACACTGCTTTAAGAAATTCATTCACGAAGAATGGGTTTCCAGAGGTTTTATGGAAAACAAGTTCTGCCAAGGATTGGACTGATTTTAAATCCCTAGAAAGCGTATCTGCAATTAATTGAGCGGTTTGACTGAGGTTAAGGGGATCTAAGGAAATTTTATTAACAATCGCTCCTTCTTTTTCTAGCTGTTCTAGGGTTAGCATCAAAGGATGATTGGGGTTAACTTCATTATCTCGATAGGTTCCAATCAAAAGTAGATACTGCGTCTGCTCGTCTGTCATCATCAACTCTATCAACTTCAGGCTAGCAGCGTCAGCCCACTGCAAATCGTCTAAAAAGATAACTAATGGATGCGATTGCTGGCAAAAGACCCGGATAAAGTTTTGAAAGACCAGGTTAAAACGATTTTGAGCCTCTTTTGGCTCTAGCTGTTGAACAGGAGGCTGAGATCCAACAATCCGTTCTACCTCAGGAATGACATCAATAATCACTTGAGCGTTAGCACCGAAAGCGGCTAAAAGTTTTTCACGCCACTGAGTGAGTTGAGCTTGGTTTTCAGTGAATAGTTGCTGTATTAAAGACTGAAACGCACCGACTACCGCAGAATAGGGAATATTGCGTTGAAACTGGTCAAATTTTCCAGAAATGAAATAACCCCACTGTTGCGTAATTGGTTTATATAGTTCCTGCACTAGCACGGATTTGCCGATGCCTGAATATCCTGCAATTAGCATCATTTCGATTTTTGATTTGAGATTTTGGATTTGAGATTGGGAATTCTCATCTGCTCCCGTACTCTTGTGTTCTCCAGCGACTCGCTCAAATGCTGCCAGTAAGGTTTCAATTTCCCGTTCCCTACCATAAAGTTTTTGAGGAATTTGAAACTTATCAGGAATATCTTGACGCGCTAGGGGAAAGTCGGAAATTTGTTCGTTAGTTTGCAACTGCCTCAAGCATTCTTCTAAATCTGTTTTTAATCCCCAAGCACTTTGATATCGTTCTTCAGACGTTTTTGCTAATAACTTCATGACAATGTTTGAAATAGCTTTGGGAATCTGTGGATTGAGTTGATGGGGGGAGATTGCTTGTTTTGCAATATGACAATGCACTAACTCCAAAGCATCGGTGGCTTCAAAAGGCAGTCGCTCGGTGAGTAGTTTATAAAAGGTAGCCCCAAGAGAATAAAAGTCAGTGCTGTAGTCCAGCAATCGATTCATTCTGCCAGTTTGCTCTGGCGACATATAGGCTAAAGTGCCTTCTAGGACATTGGGATTTTTAATTGTGGGATTTTCGCGAGTAAATACTGTAGACAGACCAAAGTCAATGATTTTGAGCTGTCCAGTTTCTCGGTTGAAAATAATATTGGATGGATTAATATCTTTGTGAATGATGTTAGCTGCATGAATTTCACCCAAAGTTTCAGCAACCTTAATGGCAAGGGAAAGAAATTCTAAGAGACTAAATTTTCTCGACTTGCTCAATATTTCCAACGATTCACCACCAAAATCTTCCAGCAATATCACCAGAGTATTTTGATATTTCTGCAAGTCATAAGCCTTAACAACACCATCCAGATTCAGTGAACGGGTGATTTCATATTCCTGCTTATATCTGGTGAGTTGTGACGGAGTGGGATAGTCTTCTTTTAAAATCTTGAGGATGATTGGTTGATTATCTTGATTGCGGCAAGCTCGATAGACTAATGAATTAGCACTCTCGTAGATTTTGGTGATAATCTGGTAGTTAGTATTATCGTTCATAATTAGTTTTTCCAAAAAGGGGCGATCACAAAGTATGTTTCCTTCATTTTGCACTAACTCTTTCAACTGCGAGGCTTTAAATCCCTAGCTAATTTGTAAATGTTCAGACGTTGAAAGACGCACCATGGTGCGTCTCTACAGGGTTTGTCGGTTATAAATTCTGTGATTACCGAACAGTCTTGGGGTGCGTATAGCTCACCCACAATATGCACCTAAATGCACCCTACTATAGCCGTTCTCAGTCAAATCCCATACATTCTTGCCCTCTCCCCCTGCCCCTCTCCCAAGCGCGTGTGTGAGGGGTGCCCGTTAGGGCGGGGTGAGGGCAAGAATGTATGTGAATAAAACGAGAATCGCTATAAAATTTAATGTTGATTTTACAAATATTCGACCAACGATGACTCGAGTCCGTAGAAACGCACGGGGTTATCCCAAAGAATCTTTTGCACGGTTTTTTTGGGTAACCACTCCTCAAGCGCTACTGCTTCCTTGACAACATCTGGTTTGTGATCCATGTGGGGATAGTCTGAACCAAAGAGCAAGTTATCGGCACCGATGTACTCGATCATCTGAGGTATATAAGGCTCAGAAGGTTCTATCTCGATAAAACACTGGCGACGGAAGTATTCTGAAGGTTTCATCTTCACGTTGTCTTTAACCTCCCAGTGTAAGTTGTTGTACTCTTCATCTAGCCGCCACAGCCAGTAAGGTAGCCAGCCGCAGCCTGACTCCAGAAAACCGACCCGTAGCTCCGGATGACGCTCTAACACTCCTCCTTCGATGAGCGCTAACAGTGCCATCATTTGTTCCATTGGATGAGAGCAGGCGTGCGTGGCAAATTGGGTGTTAAACCGATCTGCTCCTGTCGTTGGTAATCTGCCATGCGTGCCTTCATGAATACCTACTGCTATCCCTAGTTCTTCACACTTCGTCCAAAATAGCTCATAAATAGGATCGCTCAGTAATCTTCCTTTAATTGGATTAGGACGTAAAAAGACAGATCGCCAGCCAAACTCGTTGACTCGCAGCAATTCTGACACCATCTCTTCGGGAGCATGAAGATTTATTGCTCCTACTCCTTTAAGAATTTGCGAGTCATAGCTGCAAAAGTCTCGCAACCAATTGTTGTATGCACGAGTAAATGCCCCAGCCAGTTGTGGTGGCATGGTATCAATTGCTAAAAGCCACAGTCCGTAAGACGGATAAATAAATGAGATATCAACGCCCATTTGCTTC
This sequence comes from uncultured Scytonema sp., assembly GCA_937873135.1. Taxonomy (GTDB): domain Bacteria; phylum Cyanobacteriota; class Cyanobacteriia; order Cyanobacteriales; family Nostocaceae; genus Rhizonema. The sequence goes on from CALMVQ010000059.1 coordinate 7,411, forward strand.
ATAGCTCGGACGTGGGACTCTGAGTCAAAGCCATTAAGCACGGAAATGGGATAATTCTGCACGAGCTGTTTATTGCCTTCGATGCGAACTTCTTTGGAGATTTTGTTAACAATCTCCTCACCCTTAACTCTCATATCTGGCGAAGGTGCAAAGCTTTTAAATGCAGGTTCGAGGTATTTCTCCCACATACTGGGTGGTTCCCACACATGAGAATCTGCATCAATGATTCGATACCCGTTAAGCATAGGACAATCGATTTTGGATTTTAGATTTTGAATTATTTCACGGCTAAAGTAGGTCTGGATGACTGACTGAGATGACTCGTGCCAATAATCAGCAGATCACATCCACATGGGAAATGGGTTGAGTTGATCTTCCTTGAGTGGCTCTTTCAACCAGTCCAGTTGTATTGGAACCTCATAAAGCCGTCCTGGTCCCAGGCGTTTCCAGAAGTGGCGCATTCCAGGAACGATAACCTTAACCACCTTCAATCCGATGTCGGGGCGTGTCTGATCTAAAACCAGCATTTCCATGCCATTTTTCTGGACAATCTGCTTGCAGGTCATGACATCTTCAAACAAATCATGACTCAAAATTTGAGGATAATCAGCACACACTTTCGGAGCAAGGCTGTCGTCGGGAACCAAATAAGGTTGCTCCTGGATCGTAGCTGTTTTCCACCAGTGTATGGCTAATAACTCGTTAGATAGGTATTGGGTACTGCCATCAGCATTAGCTGATAAAACAGTCGGGAGGATCTGGTTAGCTTCAGTCAGCGATCTTAGTATAGCAATCTTCGGGTCAAAATGGGCACCATAACCAAAGATGATGTCTTCTACCTCATGCTCTTTTCTTCTGCTAATAGCAGCAAAAGCCGGAATATTCAGATCGCTGGTGATATCTAAAACCCACAAGTCTCGATGAATTGTCTGGTAATAATCCTTCAGGGCTTGAAAATACGGTTCATCAAAACTATCTAGATCTACCCTCGGTCTGTTGATGCGGTTATACCACCACAAAGCCACGCTGTCTCGTTCTACTAACTCCATAAAGCCTTGTAGAATTGCCTCTTCCAGAGTATTACCAGCAGCGCAGCCATTAGAGTTAGCCCAACAATCAGGCTTTGGGGGTTGGGGATAGCCAGAATAACAGTAAGCGGTTGGTAGATACTTAAAGTCTTGATCAGTTAGAGACCATATTGCTGTCCAGTCAATTTCCCTGTCCTCATCAAAAGGTTCGGGAACCCTTTGCATAACGGAGGGACAAATTGCATTCCATTTCTGGCGATTTTTATACTGGGCTGCGCTGAAATTCATGCAAGTATTGGGATGAATTGCTTTGTCACCCATAAGATGGTAACTGCCTTTGTGCTGAATTTCGTCTCCGTGAAAAGTTCCAGAATATCTCTCGATCGCTTCGCACAAAGCACTTGCCCTTGCTTGCTGATCTGTCTTTCCTTTACCCCCACTTCTCCCCCGAATATTTTGGCGTAAGGCATGGAGATCGTCGAACATCGTGGCGAAATGATGCTTAGCTACGTAAGTATGAGTCAAACTATTTAAGCCTCGGGATACCTTCTCCAGATCTCGAACTACACCTGTAATGGGGCTAATGTGGTGTTGATATTTCTGTAGTGTTTCTTCAGGTAAACGACTACGATGCCCTCCGTCTGCTGTAAAGGTTTTCTTTTGGCGTCCTAGAAAGACAGGCTGTGGCTTTCCAATCCTGAATGCTACTTGCCCGCAACTCTGGCACTGAGGACGTTTCACTAAGATGTGGTTTTGTGTCTCAAGGGAGATGGTATCGTGGGTCATAAGAACTCCCTCTAGCCGTTTATTCTCTCCCCTGACAATCCATTTCAAGACTTCTGTGGCTGCCATTCCTAAAGCGGTTTGTAATGTACAAGGAAGGGAAGCAAGAGGACGCATTAAAGAGGTAGAAATGCCGTTTTGTCTCTGGATAAACTCTTCAAGAGGTCTATTGCCTCGCAAGCGTTGCGCTAAGCATTGCCAACAACCTGTCCTTCCAGGGTAAAATATGGGACCGATCCAAACAATTGTTCCTACGGGTTTGACGAGCATCCAGGGGTGCGATCGCTCTAAGGCTTCTTGATTGTATGTCTCTAAACCTTCTGTGAGATAGTCATTGGTCAAGACCACCTCTATTTCTGCATCTTCAGAAACTTGGATCTGCAAGGATTCTAAAGTGGTTTTAAATTCTGAAGTGGAAACAGAACCGAAACTCTTGAGTGCTACTTTTGTGGATTGCAATCGGCGATAGGCTTCCTTGGGTTCGATATCCAAATGCTTGCAGAAGATTTCTAAGTTAGATGGCAGACAATTGCTGCTCTCCATAATGCAGCCCATTTGTTCCATTTGCATCAGCGCGTAGTAAGCTTTGATGCGGGCATCGCTCTCAACCTCTACAGATACGTTTTCTGGCAACAGTTGTGAGAGAACGGCTTCAACAATTTCATCATCAGTACGGTAGCCGTCAATTAAAGGAGTTAGCAGTTGGTATAGGCGCTCGTTGAGTAAAAAAGACTCTCTCTCTGACAGGAGAAATACACTTTCTGGTTCTACAGATGCAACTTGGAAACAGTTTCTAAACTTTTTACTCATATGAAATTTGAGAATTTTATAGTCTATCTCAGAGGCTATTTTCAACGGCTTAGGCTGAGTTAAGAATGCGCATCGCACTGCCCAGTTTAACAACAATGGGTAATATACTTACAGCAATTTTCAGGTAAATAGACCACAGTCGTAGGGGCGAACGGCTGTTCGCCCTACTTTTTATCGGTGGCAAGAGGAATGATCCTCAAGGGAAGGCAGACTCTAGCAGCGCGGTTGGAATCGGCTGCTGGAAGGTGTTCTTGTGCTAATTTTGCTTTCTCTCATCTTTAAAAGATTGTTGATCATCACAAGGACTTAGACGTTGGAGTTCAGCTTGCTTTAAACGCATCCCAGTGGCAAAATTCCGTTTACGTTTGTCATTGCACCTGTACTCTCCAGTTGCTCTATAGTCAATGTTTTTAAATCTTCTGGGAGATCTGGCATTGGGAATATACCGTATTGACTATTGTTTAGCTCATTTGCTTGGGGTAAGTTTCCCAAGGGATCTTTGCGAATTTTGATCAATAGCTCGGGGTTATTCCAAGCTTGATGTAACGCCTCTGCCCATAAGTCTGAGCGCTCATCAAATCTGAATACCCCTGTGAGACCGTTTTCCAACAAACCCTTCAGTTCTTCTGGGCTTAATTTCTCTAGCCCTCCCACTGCATAAGGAATTGGCAGGTAGCCTCTATACGGTTCAGTTGCATCTGTTTGTGCTTGACGGCTGATGATATTGGCATAACCTGCTGTTGTCGGATCGGCTTTATACTTCCCGTTTTCTCCTTTCGCGATTTCCTCAATCGTTCCTTTTGGATCTTTCCTCAAGTCATTTAAAACCTCTGGCTTTTTCCAAGCAAAAGCACAGACTCGAGACCAAGAATTTTTTGGATCAGAAGACATAATCTATCTCCCAGTTTTCTAAATTTTTTCAAGAAACTCATGCTAGGGGTAAAGAAGAATAGTAGGATGACCAAGACTAGGGTACTTGCTCCTTCCTCATCAAACTCAAGCTTGCCCGCTAGCTCTTTTACTTTCTCCTGAAAGCACTCGTAATTTGTTTCAAGCTTTTACCAATCACAATAGCTGCCAAAGCTATATAACTCCCCAAATCGGTCCTTCACAAGAACTAGCTTTAAGTAGATCGACACAGACAAATCAACCTATATAAATTTATGTAAAGGCTCGTAGTTGCGCTTCAGCGCTGAGATCTAGGGCGCTAAAGCGCAACTACAAACCTTTATTTATTTGTGCCGACCTACTTAGTAATGACTTTTATGAATTGAGAACCTTTAACTCTAAAGATTATCATTTTGTTTTTATCTAGTTCGATCTCGTTATTATTTTGTTACTTACAGCTGTTTTCACATAAATGAACCACACCCTTGGTAAGGGCGAACAGCCGTTCGCCCCTACGCCTGTGGTCTATTTACTTGAAAATTGCTGTAACCCAAGTTGTAGGTTATTTGATCCTTGGTACCTTTCACCCAGAGATTCATGCGCTCGCACACCTCGAAGATGCGAATGCGCCAAGAGCGCATTCGCTGCTGTCACAGTGTGATTGTGACAGTTACGCACCTTCAGTTGCAGCCATCCTCGAAGATTTAACAGCTTCGTAAATTTTGGCGCAGCAATCGCACGTCATGAAGTTTTAGCGGTGGCAAGACGAATGATCCTCAAGGGAAAGCAGACTCTAGCAGCTCGGTTGGAATCGGCTGTAGGAATGTATTCTTGTGCTAATTTTGCTTTCTCTCATCTTTAAAAGATTGTTGCTTATGACAAGGACTTAGACGTTGGAGTTCAGCTTGTTTTAGAAGCATGCCAGCGGCAAAATTCCGTTTACGTTTGTCATTGCACCTGTACTTTCCAGTTGCTCTATACTCAATGTTTTTAAGTCTTCTGGGAGATCTGGCATCGGGAATATACCGTATTGACTATCCTTTAGCTCATCTGCTTGGGGTAGGTTTCCCAGCGGATCTTTGCGAATTTTGATTAATAGCTCGGGGTTATTCCACGCTTGATGTAACGCCTCTGCCCATAAGTCTGAGCGATCATCAAATCTGAAGACCCCTGTGAGACCGTTTTCCAACAAAGCCTTCAGTTCTTCTGGGCTTAACTTCTCTAACCCTCCGACTGCATAAGGAATCGGCAGGTAGCCCTCATACGGTTCAGTTGCATCTGTCTCTGTTTGACTCCTAATCATATCAGCCTGACGTGCTGTTGTCGAATCGGCTTTATACTTACCGTTTTCTCCTTTGGCGATTTCCTGTATCGTCGTTTTTGGATCTTTCCTCAACTCATTTAAAACCTCTGGGTTTTTCCAAGCAAAAGCACAAATTCGAGCCCATAAATTTTGCTCAATCGAACGTGTAGTCATAATCTATCTCCTAACTAGAAGTTCAAAGTAGTTTTTTCAAGAAACTAATACTAGGCGCAAAGAAGAACTCGCCGCCTTTATCTTTTACACAGCCATAAAAGGGAGAAGGACGAAAATCTTCCTGACGAAGATTCTCCTCGCCATTCCACTTTTGTGGCCATTGCTGTGGTTGGGGTGGTTGTATTTGAAGTTTAGTATTAGGATGACCAATGACAGGATCGAGATATTTAGGTTCGCCTCTTCGCGGAAATTTCCTGTCATCTGCCCAATCTTGTAGGATCTTTGAAAACTGATTGACAATATCACTTTGGAAACTTAAAAACAGCAACCCACTTATGCTTTCTATTTTGTCTGTCAAAGAGCGCTCCTTGACTTTATTTAAATATTCCAGCTTATTTAAACCCAACAAAATTTTTGATTCTGAGGTTGTTTGTGCCTGCGGATCTTCACAGTAGATCACTCCCGCACGAAAAATACGGTTTTGCTTTCGTGTTTCGGGATCGAGAGGAATATCATCTCGATCTCCACGAGGATTAACCTTTCGGATGTGCGATTGGAAAGGGCATCTTGCTCCCTTCAGATCGTCGCTATAATTGAAACTATTTTCAATTATATTATTATTTTTTTGCTCAGGATAAAGAGCGAGTGGTGTTCCATCTTTAAACCTTCCTACAACTAAAGCACTTGCTCTTTCTTGATCACATTCAAGTATATTCGCGAGTTCTTTTACTTTCTCCTGAAAGCACTCGTAATTTGTTTCAAGCTTTTGCCAGACACAATAGCTGCCAAAGCTATATGGCTCCCCAAAAGGGTCTTTCACAAAAACTAAACTTAAACTAGCTTTAGGGTCCCACTTTTCAATACTCTGTTGGCTACGGTACTCATCATAATGTTTTTTCAGAAATAGAGGTTGACTGATATTATCTACAAAACCAAAGGGACCAACAAATTGATCCTGTTCATTTCTCAGTACATATCCTGCTTCACAGGTAATAATATTTCCAACTCCTCGCCCCTCGAACTTTTCTATGATATGAGCCGTCTCATTCTTAAGTGTTTCTAAATTATTATGAGCCACCATAATTAGGGCATGGATATTATCCTTCCCACCAACATCCCAATAATCAGGTGAAGCGGAAGAATTTTCAGACTTATAAGATTCCTCCCACCAATTTTTCATACCCCACTTGAACATGGGATCACTTTGATCCATCTTGATCCCAAGAGTCTGATATCCCTGATAGGATAGGAAAAAGTTTTGACATAATTCTTCCCGCTCTGTTGAGTGATCAAGTTCTTGGTTTTCTAATTCTTGAATTTTGTCTTTATAAAATTTTGTATCTTGAAACTGCTTCCATGCAGATGTAACATTACTGGCAATTTCATCTCGAATCCATTGTTTTGCCTCTTCTATTTTTGCTTGATTAAATGAAATGAAGATATATAGATTATAGTGGCGTCCATAGCTTTTGATTATACTCCCTTGTACGTCTTTAAAGATCTTCTCATAACGTGAGTCGTCAGGATCAATAGGCTCTGAATTGTGAATAAGGGATTGGTAGTCTTCCCCTGGACTGACATCAGTATTACTCATACTTTCTCTTACAGACAATAGATTAACGTGACAAATAATGACTGAAAAGCTTATACCGAATTACAAACTTTGACTTGATTTACTGAATATTGCAACCAGCCGTAGAGAGACTTTCAGCGATCGCCTTGTTTTGTTTAGTAATTTTATTTTTATCCTCATCTGACTATATTTTGATGAGCAAACTACTGAAAGCTGTTGTGGTTAAGCTCGTTGCTGTTTGTATACTATGGTGTTTGCTGTCTTTAAACCAACTCTTTGAATGATTACAAAATCAAATGTTTAAAATAGCACTAACTACTTGGAATCAAAATTCTCCACATAGCCTTATATTCTCCATGAGAAGTCGTGCTTGCGTGCCATCGGTCCAATCCATAAGTAAATCTCCTTCGATTTTCATCTAAAAAGTCCTCAATACGTGTGGAAACCGTGTAGCTTTAGCCCTGGCGTGGAAACAACAGCCATATCTGTGGCAACATACTCAGACTTTCACTACCTAACCCAATAGTGCTCGGTTAATGCCGGAAGATTCACCCAACCCCCCTTAAAAAGAAAGGCTATATTTCTTAAATCCTCTTAAAAAGGGGGTTTAGGAAGGCAGGGGATCACAGACAGAGATTAACGTGAAACTCGTCTTAAGCGAGCAGTATTGCTACCTAACCTTAATAGATTTCATTCAATGTGACTTATGCAGTTCTGATCTGTGTGTTGCTCACTTTTTTACGGCTTCTCTTAAACCCCCTGTCACTCTGGGGAACCCAAAATCGAGATGATTTGGTACGGAATCTCCGGTTTAATCGCGGAATGTTAAAGTCAAATATATGTGGAGGTTCTAACTATGGTCCAAATCCTAATCAAGCCCGTAACCTACGAAGAATTTATCGAATGGTACCCAAACGACGGGAAGCAGTACGAACTACACGACGGAGTAATTATTGAGATGGCACCACCTACCGGAGACCATGAAAAAGTTGTTGGGTTTTTAGCCGTAGAAATTGCCGTGGAGTTCAGGCAACTAAAGCTACCCTACACCATCCCCAAAACTGCGTTTGTTAAAACACCATCCGCCAAATCAGTTTACTCACCTGACGTATTGTTATTAAACCTTGACAATCTTGATAACGACCCTCTCTTTCAAAAAGAGTCAACAGTCACTCAGGCTGAATCCGTACCCTTGGTAGTTGAAGTAGTGAGTACCAACTGGCGTGACGATTACCATAAAAAGTTTGCTGATTATGAAGAGATGGGCATTCCTGAGTTCTGGATTGCTGATTATAAAGGGTTGGGGGGTAAAAAATTTATCGGAGACCCAAAACAGCCTACTTTCTCGGTATGTCAACTTGTTGGGGATGAATACACAGTTACTAAGTTCACGGGTAATGATTTAATTATTTCTCCTACATTCCCTCAACTAAACCTGACTGCACAACAAGTTTTTAATGCGGCTCTGCCACGGGAAAATACCAACGCTGGATAGGAAATTTATTCAGGCTGTAGTCATGGAGCGAGAAAAGGATAAATCAGAAAAATCAAGAATATTAGAGGGATTAAACAAAAGTAAATATATAGTAATCCTATTTGATTTGTGAAAATCTTCATGTTCAGTCAGATCCCCGACTTCTTAAAGGATGCTGCTGGCGAATGGTGGGTCTGACCCCACACCCCAACGATTTTATCGGTTTTTCGAGACTAGACGGAGGGTGCGATAGCGTTAGCGAGTCTTCGAGCGTCAGGAGCGTCAGCGCTGCTGCCAAAGGCAGATCGCGTCTTGAAACAGCAACGAAATAGTTGATTTATCCTTGATGAGGGGTGATACCCCTTATTCGCCAGCTGTATCCGTAAAAGTTGTCGGGAATCTTATAGGATCTCTCACGCCAGAGATAAACTTCGAGTGAAATACTGTCGATACAACTGGCAACTCATTGTGGCTTGATTGTTATGTAACTTAATCAATCCCATACTGTTTAACTTATAAGCAATAATTGGTTTTAACGGCACGGGTTCAGTCGCATTCATCACCATATGAAGTGCTGTAGCCAATTCTGGCTCTTGTTGCAAAGTCACCCCATGACGTTGCAAGTGATGGTGATAAATTCCAGAAGAAGTCGGAGCAGTTTCCAGCAATGTTGCTAAATTTAACTGGTCACGCTTGAGATGATAAAGTGCTAAGTGAACCAGTCCCGGATGCCCCTCAACCATCTCCATCAGCTCTCGTGCTTGCAAGCCATTTGTCCAGTCAAGTTGATAGAGTTGTGCCAACTGATCCACCTGGTCTAAACTAAAATCAGTTAACTGGATTGGTAAACCCACATTGAAAGGAGACTGATGTAGCTGGAGGGGAACATAGATTTCCGTTGAGTGAACCACAATCTGGCGCAGCTTTTGCCATATGGGTAGTCTTTTGGCTTCTTCGTACCAAGAACGCAATAGAGAGAAAATTTCTTTCGCTACTTGTGGATGCTCTAAAATTTGGTTCACTTCGTCCAATGCCAAAACCACAGGTGAGTCTATTTGCTCCAGTAAATAACGGAAACAGGAGGTACAACTGACTTTGCTGCCAATATCTTCATCCCAATACTCGTCTAGTTTTAGTTCGAGTTGTAGCTGACTCGAAACACTGGCACACAGCCAGCGCAAAAATCGATTTAGATCGCTTAAGATAGCATTGTCAACTTGCTCTAGGTTCAAGCTAACCGTGCGGTATTTTTGGCTCTCAGCATAATCTAGAATCCTGAGTAACATAGAGCTTTTGCCTCTTTCCCGAGGAGCTTTAATCCGAATTAGCGCTCCTGGTTTACCAATCTCCTCACAAATCTGTGCTTGAACAGCAGACTGTTTAATGTAGAAAGGCGACTCAAGCGGGACTGCACCATTGGGAAAGCGAGGCAAAGTATCTTGGTTAGGATTCGGAGAAAAACCGATAAAATTTTGTTTTGAAGGGATGATTTTTTGACCATCTTGTGATAATGCATATGAAGCTAGCAGAGTTCGACAGTTTTTCTTGGTAACGCGCTTACCAATCGGCTCGGAGAGTAGTTGGTACAACTTTGGGGCCAGAACTTTCGTTAAGTAGCTAAGACTATAAGTCCCCTCCTGTGCAATTTGACTGTAGGTTTGATGCTGCCAAATACCTCGCAGAATGAAAATTTCTGTAGAATTAAGAGGACGATTTTGAGTTTCTAGCAGCTTCTGATTCAGAACCTTAACGAGAGAATCGAGAGTGACTGTTTTAGTGATCACCTGTGTTGCAGGTGCCAACCGCATTTGTGTCTGCACCGATTTAGCATGAACGGTGAACACTGTTGCTGATGAGCCTGTCTTATCTTCCCATCTAGTCGGGATCTGTGGCCAAATCATTGGCGGTTCAGCGGGATTTTGGAAAATGACTGGTAGCCAAGAGGCGCAGGGATATTCGTTCTCTAAACCTTGCAATCTTTCTCTTGCAGAACGCACGGCAGCGTATAAAGATTTGCCACTAGAAAACTCATCAAGAAAATACTTTAAAAATTCTTGAGCTACAAAATCCGGCACGGGTTCGCGCATGACAATCACTTGCGGAATGTACAAATCCTGGAGATGCTGCGCCAACTTCAAACCATCACAGGAGTTAAAAATCGCTAACTTCAAACCACGACTAATAGCTTGCTTAAGAGCATATCTTAATTGCTCAAGGTCAATCGTGTCTGTTTGATTGATTTGTAGGAGTCCTTTTTCTTTACTACAACTGTGACCGGCAAAAAAGAGAATATCCCAACCTTGTTGCCAAAGTTCTTGATTTAATTGAGATGTATTTGGCTCTACTAAAAATTTAATTTTTGCTCGATTTAATAATTTTTCTAAAAAAGCGCGATCCTGACTAATGTCAATTCCTTTACTATTACCCAAAATTGCTAAAATTTTCACTTGATTTCTCAAGTTATTGACAGGCAATATATTTGGTTTTTGATACTCTACAGAACTCAATGCGACTTCTGCTTTAGGGTAATCGTCAAAGAACTCCCACAGATGCCAGGGAAGTCGCCGCAATAGATTGTCGTCGGTTTCAATAATGAAACGAATTTCCTCAGATGGTTTTAATTGTGTACGTAGTTGTTGCTCAATTTTGCGAAACTTTGTTGAGCCGAGCCATACATTTATTTTTTTTGAAAAGACTTGACATAATTCTGTGAGTTCAATTTCCGAAAAATTGGTGATACTAGCCTCTTCAATTTCAAAATAATCCTCTGTGTCACTACCAATACGCCAACATAGACGGTGGTAAAAAGCAGAAGAAAGTAACTGCAAATTCTGATAAATTATCGGAATCTCTGGTGCATCTGGTAAACTCGCAGTGAATTTCATCCGGTAGGGGTTGTCGGCTTCTCCAAGGTGTACGGTAACAGAAGCGAAGCCGTCGCGTAGGTTTCCTCGATCCAAGCTTAAAACAACTGACCTACTCATAGATATTTCTCAAATATAATGTTTACTGTATCATAGAGGAAATATTTATAAAGACTTATGATGTTTTATGTAGAATCTTTTGTAAGCATTTATTGATTTATGTAATACATAGAGAATATGACTTAGGGATTATGATATGAAAAACTAACCACGCAGGCGCGGATAGCAAGAAGGAATAAGAGTTTGAGAAAGTTGTTTCTGACTTCATCAAATTTTTTCTATAAGCATTTCTGTAATTAAGTTAACCTAAGTATCAGTTTTTCAAAAGAAAATATAATTTTGTTATTTAGAAATTATTTGGCCTTGACAATTTTTTTAATAGTAGTCTCATCTGAACTGTGAAAAACCAGCGTTCAGCTGTTAACAGTAGACTGTTGCCTGTCAATTGTTAGCAATCAAAAGTCAAAACACAATTCTTCACGAATCAATTAGGCTCGCTAGATGAATTTTGGGTTTTGATTAACTCTAAGTTATTTCCACCTTTATTATAATAAATCTTGGGCAAAAAAGAATTTTATAATAAGCAATTGTACTTTTAATTTCCGGAGCGAAAGCCAGACACCCTAGCTTACAGCCCTCAACAAGTCCCAGAAATTCAGGAGTGCTGAACGCAACGCACTGCCTCGTCTTTGCATAAGGCTTGAAAAACTGCCCATCAAGCACTGGTTAATTCCGTCCAGTATCGTTCGTACACTTCTTCAATCTTCCCTAAAAAAGCAATCCGTTCGCACTTTTGGAGAAGCGACTCTGGAGGAAACAAGTTGGAATTGCTCTGTATTTTCTTTGGTAATTCCTCGAATCCACTGCGGTTGGGGGTAGCAATACTGAGACGTTGGGTGATTTGCGCGGAAACTTCTGATCGCAAAATCAAGTTAAACCAAGCATATGCGCCATCCGGATTGGGGGCTGATTTAGGAATGACAATTGTATCAGTCCATAATGAGGAACCACTTTTGGGAATGACATACTTAAATTTTGGGTATTCTTGAGTGATCTTCACACCATCTGCCGAGTAACACATTGCTAAGAGTAAATCTCCCGCGACAATTTGATTGCGCCAAGCATCAGTATCAAAGGCGGCGATCGCTCCTTTAAGGATCTTCAACTTCTCATAAGCTTGTTTGATTTCATTTTCATTCTGCGAGTTGTAAGAGTAACCCAGCATCCGCAACACTGCACCCATAACCTCTCGGACATCATTGATCAAAGTCATTCGCTTTGAGAGTTGTTCTTGGTTTTGCCAAAGGTACTCCCAGTCTTCAGGCGGGGTTTTTAGTTTTTCGGAATTGTAAATCAAACCCGTTGTCCCCCAACTAAAAGGGATGCTGTAACGGTTGTTGGGATCGTAGGTAGGGTTTTGAAACCTTGGGAATAAATTATCCAAACCAATGAGGCGATTATGATTTATTTCTGCTAATAACCCCTTATCCACCATCTTCCGCACTATGTAGTCTGATGGGTAGATTACACTATAAGCACCCCCCCCTCCTGCTTGCAGCTTAGCCAACATCACGTCATTAGAATCATAGACATCTGCAAGTACTTTGATCCCCGTTTGGGTGCTAAAAGTTGTCAATAATTCTTTGTCAGTATATTGCGTCCAAGTATAAACATATAATTGGTCACGAGAACCTTTAGTGGTAGACGCGGCGCGTACATCTGCTAGTTTCCAGCCACAACTTGTTAAAGACAAGCCCGAAAGCCCCGCCAACCCTGTTACAAATTGTCTTCTTTTAGTCATAATGTCAGATCATGTCCGGTAAATTAACCTTAATGCCATCTGAACCCCAAGATCGCTCCTCGCTGTGCTTTATCTCCCCTCCCCGCAAGCGGGGAGGGGTTGGGGGTGGGGTTCTTTTCCGCATGGATGATTTGACGGACATCATATCATTTGGCATTTCTCCTTAGTCCGTAGTCCTATGTTATTGTTTTGTAGTATTACTAATAGAGTTTAGTCTGGGTGCTAGTTCGTTGATAATTGATATAATAATGACCTTTTGACAAATGATCACTAATCACTCTGGTAATGCCAAACAGTCACTAGGTGTCCAGTAAACGTAGATGGGAGTATTGAGGTTTGGTAAATTACCGAAGGTATTGGGCTGCATAACAGTGATGCAGATGTCGGGTGTCAATTCTACAACATAATTAACGTGTGTTCCCAAATACATAATGTTAACTAGCCGTCCCTCAAAGCAGTTTATGTGCAAACTCGGTTGATAAAGTGAAAGCTGTATTTTTTCTGGACGTATACTCACTACAACTGCTTGTGATAATCCTGTTGGTGTATCACAATGGCGGGTGACAACAATTTTCAGTCCAGTTTTCGTCAAAATTTGCAAATTGGTAGCGTCTACCTCTGTGATTTCACCGACGAATAGATTGGTATCGCCAATAAAATCAGCAACAAACGGTGAACGTGGTTGTTCGTAAATTTCACTAGGGGTGCCAATTTGCTCAATTTTGCCTTGATTCATCACTGCAATGCGATCCGATAAAGACAGTGCCTCTTCCTGATCGTGAGTGACCATGATAAAAGTTAACCCCAAATCTTTGTGTAAATTAGAGAGTTCAACTTGCATTTCCTTACGCAGTTTTAAGTCTAATGCTCCTAAGGGTTCATCTAGTAGCACCACAGCAGGACGGTTGACTAACGCCCTTGCTAACGCGACTCGTTGCTGTTGACCACCAGAGAGTTGATTCGGAAAGCGCGATCGCAAACCTCCCATTTTCACCAGTTCTAAAGCTTCTTTGACTCTGCTTTGAATTTCCTCTGAGCGGATTTTTTTCAATCGCAGTCCAAAAGCAACATTATCCCACACTTTCAGGTGGTTAAAAAGAGCATAACTTTGAAATACAGTATTGACAGGTCGGCGATATGGAGGGACATTAGTCATTAACTGGCTCCGAATCAATAACTTGCCAGCGTCAGCCGTTTCAAACCCAGCAATTAAGCGGAGTATAGTTGTTTTACCACAACCCGAGGGTCCCAGAATACTGAAAAATTCTCCTGGCAACACATTCAAGTCTACTCCATTTACTGCTGGTTCAGAGTTAAAGAACTTGAAAACATTTCGCAGTTCCACATCATACGACTCAAAAGCCTCTATTTCACCCTGATTCTGCGTTACAGTTTGAGTCATAATCCTAAATTAAAGACCGTGATTATACTGGCTAAGTAGGTTGGTGTAATCGGATCTAACCTATGTTAACTGTCATTGGTCATTTGTTAAGCGCACTGTACAAAGGATAAATGACTAGGAACAAATGACGAAGGAGAAAGGACAAATAGCTAGGTTCAACCCACTTATTATACTTTGGTTAATAGTATTCCGATTATTTGACGCTATATACCGGGTAGGATTTTAGCGCATTTGTATACAGATAATGTTAATCTGAGATTTAGTTCTATGGCTTTATTACAATCACCACAATTAGGCAAGAAAAGAGATACCCGTACAGTGGGACGGGGTTTACAGTCCACATTTTTAATCGTGTTTACTATATTGATGACGGCTGGAGTGGTTGGTCGTTTGGTATATTTACAACTGGTTGAAGGCGCACACCACAGAGCGCGAGCCGAGGCAAACCGGATTAGAATGATTCTTAAACAACCCGAAAGAGGCAATATTTTTGACCGCAATGGTAAACTTTTAGCCACCACACACTATCCTCATTCTGTCTACTTATGGCCAATGGCTCACACTAAGCCGTCGTGGTCGCTTGTTGGTCCGCGTCTATCGCAAATTTTCAACATCCCTCAGAAGGAGATGGAAGATAAACTCGACAAGGCAGGTCCCAACTCTTCTTCACTTGTGCGCATTGCTCGTGATATTACTGAGGCACAAATCACAGCATTGAAGGAGTATGAAAACGAACTTCCTGGCGTAGAAATTAATACGGAAGCAGTACGCTACTACCCACACGGAAAAGAGTTAGCACATATACTAGGGTATACCCGTGAACTCACGCCCGAACAGTTAAAAGAAAAGAAGAAGGAAGGCTATCGACTGGGAGATGCCATCGGTCAGATGGGGGTGGAAAAGGCATATGAGCAGGTGCTGCGTGGCGAATGGGGCGGTCAGCAGGTAGAAGTGGATAGTAAGGGTCGCCCGATTCGGGTTTTGGGAGAAAAACAAGCAAAGGCTGGTAAGGATATACACCTAACCATAGATTTAGATTTGCAGCAGGCAGCAGAAAAAGCTTTGGGCAATATCAAAGGTGCAATTGTGGCAATAGACCCGAATAACGGTGCCGTATTAGCAATGGTGTCTCATCCGACCTTTGATCCGAATATCTTCTCCAAGCAAAAACTCTCTCAAAAAGACTGGCAAAGTTTACAAGGTAAAGACCATCCCTTGGTCAATCGCACCCTCAGCGCCTTTCCACCCGCGAGTACGTTCAAAATTATCACTACGTCCGCCGGGTTAGAATCGGGGAAATTCTCTCCGAATACAATACTCCAAACCTTTGGATCTTTGACTGTCGGTGGCGTGACTTTTAGTGAGTGGAACCACTCTGGATTTGGTTCAATAGGATTCCCCAAAGCGCTCGCAATGAGTAGCGATACCTTCTTTTATCAAGTTGGTAGGAGAGTTGGTGGTCCAATCTTGACTGAATGGGCTCGTAAATATGGGTTGGGTCAAAGAACTGGAATTGAGTTTGCGAACGAAGAATCAAAAGGCTTGGTACCAGATGAGACTTGGAAGCAGAAAACTTGGAAGATACCTTGGACAGTCGGCGATAGCATTAATATGTCAATTGGTCAAGGTGCTTTGCAAGTGACGCCGCTACAATCTGTGATCATGTTTTCTGTCCCAGCGAATGGAGGTTTTCGAGTTCAGCCACATGTGCTGAAAGACAATGAAAAGGCGAAAAACTGGCGGGTATCTTTAAATATGAAACCAGAAACTCTAAAAATTCTCCGCCAGGGACTGCGGATGGTTGTCTCTGAAGGTACAGGTAAGAGTTTGGACGTGCCATCAATTGCACCAGCATCTGCAAAAAGTGGTACAGCTGAAGCCGGGATCAATCGTCCAAATCATACTTGGTTTGGTTCTTATGCCCCCAGTGATAAGCCGGAAATTGCTGTTGTGGCGTTTGGTGAAAACACTGGAGAACATGGCGGTACTATTTGTGGGCCAATGGTTTTACAAGTGCTAGAAGCTTATTTTCACTCCAAATATCCGGGTAAGTACGGAAAACCTACAATTGATACATCAGATAGCAAAACTCAGAAATCAGGGGGTAGGACTGGGGATTGATCGGTTCTTAATCTCAACTAACTTATGAGGTTGTCCTTGGTAATTTATCATTTGTTAGACATAATTGATTTGGCGATCGCCCCTGCAACTAATCCTAACTGATGAGTTTGGGTACTGCTTCAGGTGTAATTTGGGACAAGTTGTGAAATTTGACAACGCAACTTCTCAAAGCCTTTGAACACACTCCGACTCCCGAACCGCCAGAAAAATACCGATTAGATAAACGGCACACGCACGCCAAGGACGCAGAGAAAGAAGGTAAAAAAGATAGATAATCTTGCACCTGTACGTATAAACACAGGCAACGTCAAAATGTCGAAGATAAGGATACCTTCTTTTTCTCGGCTTTTCTAGCTAAATCAAGGGTACTAGTACAGAGCGGCGGAAATAACCCACCTATCTGAAATAGGTAAAAAGCTTATAAAATAAGTGTTCTTTCTTTTTACTTTTTACTTTTTACTTTTGCCTTGTTGTACTAGTACCGCAAGGCGAAAGTCACTCATTCAAAAGTCACTCATTCAAAAGTATTATGGAATGGGCTTTTTACGGATTTTAAATGGTTGCTCTATTTCCGCCGACTTGTACTAGTTTTTATACGAGTTAAGGCTAACAAGTTCAAATGCGATCGCGTTTAGGAACTGCGGCTGAAAGATGTGCGTTCACAATTGGTTCGCGTTTATGTAGGCGATCTCACAATACTTGAAGCTGTTTGTTAGGCAACTTGTAGCAGTTATAGGCTTCCCCCTAACGTCCGTCAATTCAGAGGATACTCTATCCTGACAGTCTCACAGGAAAAAAATTATAGTAATAGTTAGTATCTATTACTATAATACGTTCAGTTAAGGATATGGGAGGAGGCTAAACATGGCTGGCAGTTATTCCGTAGGGGAACATTTCGACAATTTCATCAAGGCACAGGTCGCCTCTGGACGGTACAACAACGAGAGCGAAGTTGTACGCGATGCTTTAAGACAGGCAGAACTGCGAGAAGCAAAACTAACTGTTTTGCGCGAGCATGTGATGAAGGCTATCGGGCAAGGGGGAAAATATACTGATGAGGACATCGCCGCTATCCTGGAAGCGGATGTACAACAGTAAAACCCCATGTATGAATTACGTTATTTAGAGCAGGCTAAAACCGATCTTATTCGTATAAAAGGCTACATTGCTAAAGAAAGCGGCAGCTCTTTTATCTCCAAATCCCTAACGTTCTTGACCGACTTCTTGTGGTTCCGATTTACCGGCACCATTATGCGAATATTCTGGCTCGGATTCTGGTGATGAGGGTGGTGTCTCGTTTTCGTCTGGCTTTGATTTTTTGTGAAATAACTGCAACTCTAAACTCTTGATGACGACATAGAGTACTGGTACGAGCAGCAAACTCAAAAAAGTTGATACAAGCAGACCGCCAAAAACAGCAGTTCCCAAGGAGTGACGAGAATTTGCGCCTGCCCCAGAGGCAATCACCAGTGGGAAAAAGCCAAGCAGTGCTGCGAATGCCGTCATTAAGATTGGTCGAAAGCGTTCTTCTGCGGCAGTGAGGGCTGATTGGACAATCGACTTGCCCTGTTCAAGCGCTTGATTGGCAAATTCGACAATGAGAATGGCGTTCTTACTCGCAAGTCCAATGAGCATCACGAGCGCAATGTTACAGTAAACATCATTTGCCAACGTCGGCTCGACAAAACGCCGCAGGGCGATCGCACCGAGTGCGCCTAAGATTGCCAGTGGCACCGTCAGCAAGATAATCGTCGGGTCGATGTAGCTCTCATACTGAGCAGCCAGCACCAAAAACACCATCACAACACCGAACAGGAAAATCAACGCACCCAAGCTACCAGACGCGACTTCCTCTCGACTCAAGTCCGACCACTCAAATTTGACTCCTGGTAGGGCAGATTCCTTATAAGCTTTTTGGATAGCATCAAGTGCCTGTCCACTACTGTAACTCGACAACTGGGCTCCTTGAAGCAGAATTGCTCTATATCCATTAAAGTGGGAAATGACTGCAGGTCCTGTGTAGGGTTTGATCGTGATTAGCTGATCCAGTGAGATTATATTGTTGGTGGTGCTGCTGCTGCTAGTGCTACTACTAGAAGAACGAACATAAAGTTGTTTGAGATCCTCTGGGTTGTCGCGATATTGTCCCTCAAGTTGCACGTAAACCTGGTAGTAGCGAGGTCCGAGAACGAATTGAGTCACGTAAGATGAACCGAACCCTGTACTGATTGTACTCAGCACATCGCTAAAGTTTACATTTAGGGCATTGAGGCGATCGCGGTTGATATCAATTTCATACTGTGGTGTATCGGCAGTGAATTGAGTGTAAGCACCTCGCGGAGGAGTAAATATTCCCGTTTTGTTTGCCTTTTGCAGAATATCTTGAGCATTTGCCGCAAATTCCTGAAAGGACAATTTGTTCCCCGTCGTATCTTCGATCTGCATATTGAAACCACCTAAGGGGCTGAATCCAGAGATGGGTGGTGGGCTAGACGCGCCAACAACAGCACCTATAATCTTTTTACCCAGTTCTGCGTTCAGGCGTTGCAGAATCGCAGTCACATTCTGACTAGCTTTCTTACGCTCATCCCAAGGTTTCAAGTGACAAAAGAATATCCCTTGATTTGCGCCGTTGCCATTAAAACCAGCACCACTAATTTCGGCAGTAGATACAATCTCAGGAATATTTGCCAGACTTTGATGCACCCGATCCAGAGTATTTTGCGTGTACTGAAGTGATGCCGAGTTGGGACCCTGAACCAGACCCAAAATTGACCCTTGGTCTTCACCGGGAACAAACCCCGATGGAACAGCACGAAATACCAAAACTGTTGCTACTAGCCCGACAACGAATACTGCAATGACCACATAGCGCAGTCGAATCAAAAACTGAACAAGGGAAATATATCTTGCGATCACCCAGGAGAATCCCTGGTTAAATTTGCCAAAAAACCAACCTAATGGACCGCGTTCGGCTTGTGGGGGACGCAACAAAATCGCCGATATACTGGGACTGAACGAGAGCGCATTAAAGAGGGAAACGGCGACAGAGAAGACAATGATTAAGGCAAATTGCTTATACAAAAGTCCTGTAGCTCCAGGGAAGAAAGATACTGGCACAAACACCGCCATCAGCACAAGAGCAGTGGCAATTAAGGCCCCAGTCAGTTCATTCATCGCCTCAAAGCTGGCTTCCCTGGGTGACTTGCCTTCATTCTGTATTTTGGCAGAGATCGCTTCCACAACCAGAATGGCATCATCCACCACTAGACCTGTCGCCAGTACCAACCCAAACATCGTCAGGGAGTTAATCGAAAATCCTAATAGCTTGGCAAACACCATCGCCCCGAGCAGCGATACTGGAATTGCGATGGTGGGAATAATGGTGGCACGCCAGTTTTGTAAGAATACAAAAATCACGACTATAACCAGACCAACTGCTTCCAGTAGAGTGAGCAAAACTTCTTTATTAGACTCTTCGATAAAACTGACGGTATCATATACCAGAACTCTTTTGAGACTAGGTGGGAAACTCTGCTCTAACTCCTTCATTCTCGCTTCAATTTGCTTGGCGACATCAAGCGCATTGCTGCCTGGAAGCTGGTATACGCCCAAAGCCACGCCAGGTTTTCCGTTGATCTTGGCGGATGCAGAGTATGATTGTGATCCCAGCTCTACCCGACCCACATCCTTGAGCTTAATCTGAGTCCCATCACTTGCCACTTTGACGACAATATTTTCTGCTTCAGTTACATTACTAAACATCCCTTGCAACTTGAGCGGGATTTGATACTCCTGACCTTTGGGAGCTGGTTCAGCCCCAATTGCACCACCACCGACAACAAGGTTTTGGGATTGTACTGCTGTGACTGCATCAGTAACGGTAAGCCCTCGGCTCGCAAGGGCTTTGGGATCTAGCCAAACGCGCATGGCATATTGCAGTTGTCCAAAAATGTTGACTTGCCCGACTCCTGGAATCCGAGCAATTTCGTCGTTCACATACAGATCCACGTAGTTACTGATGAACTCAGCATCGTATTGATCATTTGGAGAGAAGAACCCGTAGACTACCAAAAGACTTGTGGATGCTGTTTTAACTATAACTCCCTGCTGTTGAACTGCTGATGGCAAGAGGGGAGTTGCCTGTTGCAGATTATTTTGTACATTCACCTGGTTTACGCTTGGGTTCGTACCGACTCCAAAATATGCCGAGATATTGCTTGCGCCTGTGGCACTCGTCGAGGAGAAGTACTGCATATCCCGCGTTCCGTTCAGCTTTCGCTCGATTGGAGTTGTCACTGTTGTCTCAATCGTCTGCGGATCGGCTCCTACATAAGAAGCAGTAATCTGAACCTGAATTGGTGCAATTTGGGGAATGTACTCAATGGGGAGGAGTGGCAAACAAACCCCACCCAACAGCACGATCACAATTGTGCAAACCGTCGTTAGAATTGGTTTTTTGATAAACGTATCAGCAATAGATAAGATCACGCAGCGATTCTCCTAGCTTCAATTCAACTGATTCCACTGATATGCGTGCAAGATCATGATTTGGATGGGCTGTTTGAATTGTTGGCTTGAGATACAATCGGAGATCCATCTCTGAGCTTAATGGTTCCTGATGTAATCACTTGATCACCGGAATTCAGTCCTTTTTCAATTTGGTACTGTTGCCCTTGAATATCCCCCACTGTCACTGGCACTTGGCGAGCAACCAACTGATTTTTGCCGTTGACTTGATTTTCTTTAGCAACAAACACAAAGCTTTGCCCACCAATTGTTGTGACTGCATTAACTGGAACGAGAACGCCTGGTTTTGTGTTCCAAACAACTCTTGCTTTCACATATTGACCATCGCGAAGGTTACTGCCTCTGTTGAGAAAGCGTGCCCTAGTGACAATGGATTGAGCATTTGAATCTGCTTGGGAAGAGACAAAGTAGATATTCCCAGAACCCACCGCAGCACTGGTATTTGGATCGAGTAGTTGCACACGCAACCCTGTTTTTAGTTCACCTGCGCGGCTAATTGGGATCGGAATCTGAAGATCGAAGGCATTGTTTTGGTTAATCGTCGTTAGGGTATCTCCGGTATTGACGTAGTCTCCTACTTTCAGGTTGATGTTACCCACAGAGCCAGAAATAGGTGCCACCACACGCTTCTGATTGACTGTCACCTCATAAGAGGCTGCATCTGCCTGAGCCTTACGGACATTGGCTTCTGCTTGAACGAGATTAGCTTGGTTAGCTGCGACTTGATTTTGAGCCGTGCGAACTGCGTCCCGTTGTACTTTCAAATTGGTTGCATAAGTGTCTCCCGTTGCACGATCTATCGCTCCTTGCTGCACTAGGTATTGGTATCGGGTGTTGTTCGCTTGTGCAAGCTGATATTGCGCCTGAGCTTGAGACAACTGCGATCCTGTTGCCTGAAGATTTTTAGTGGCAGTGTTACGAGCGGCGATCGCAGCTGCAGTAGCAGCTTGGGCACTATTGTATTGCGGAACTGTTTGGTCGGCAGTGAGGATAATAATCGGAGATCCCTGCTTCACCTGTGCTCCTGGAGGAACCAGAATCTGCTGAATTCTGCCTTGAATTTCCGGCTTTAGATTCACAGTTTTCTCGGCTTCCAACGTTCCAACATACTCGCTGCTGTCTTGAAGCGTGCCCGTTTGCAAACTCTGTAACTGCACTGTAGTTGGTGGAGGACTGCTAGCTTTAGCAGAATCGTTAGCTTTATTACAGGAAGACGTTAAGATCGATAGTAAAAGGACTGTACCTAGTAAAGGATATTTTCTCAATTCAAACCTCCTTAGTGTTAGCAATGGTAGTAGGAGTAAGTATTTACTTTTATTAATCTCTTTATACTTTTATACTTATTTAGATAAATGTCTTTTCTACTCCATTAGAAGTAAACTACTGCTATTCAGAAGGGATATCTCTCAGCATCAGTATATTCTGCCACTCGCTTTTCAGTCGAGACTACTGATATCGAAGAATAACAAAATACTCAACCATCAAAGTGGTCAAGTTTTTTATTAATATACCGTCTAGACAGTATAGTAACAAATAACAGCAAATCCTGCCACAAGGTGATGGACTTGTCGCGCTCCCTTGGAATTACAAATGAAAAAGGAAAAAAGCTTGATTTGTAGGCTTTATGACAGATCTAAATGATAGTTTTATTTCCTCACCTCATGTAAAGAGCGCTCAGGAAAATCAAAGCTTTACTCTGGCTTTGCTAGTTTCAAAAGCTCCTCTATCATCTTGGTGCGCAGTGATTCGTTAGGTGGGTTAAATCTAAATAGATTAGCAAAGTACAGACCATCCAGCGCCAGGCGGATGAGTGTTGCCCGTTCAGGCGAAAGTCCACTTGCTTCCATCTGTTGCTGCCAATCCTCAGTCACTTGCTGTAGAGGCGCTAACAGCTTAGGATTAAAGAGAATTGCTGCCAGCAGACTATAGTGAAGTGCAAACATTTCCTGATTTAAGTCAGTAAACGAACGAATATAGGCTCTTGCCCATCGACCTAGTGTCTCCGGTGCGTCATCTTGGTCAAACGCCTGCTGAATTCGTGATAACCGTAGCTCAACCAACTGATTCATCATCTCGGCAATGAGTGCCTCTTTATTAGGAAAGTGGTAAAGTAAGCCGCCTTTGCTCACTCCTGCTTCACGAGCCACCGCTTCAAGCGTCATTGCCTCTGCCCCATGAGCGATGATGACTTGGCAGGCTGCTTGCAAAATTATTTCCCGAGTGGCACATTGAGTTTTTGACTTTTTCGTCATAGCCATACGTTCAGCAATTCTCAACTGCAAGGTAATGAACACTTGTACTATCTTATCTGAAATTTATCAAAACTTAACCGTCTGGATGGTTAAGTTTTTTAGATGAATTCAGGACTTACGCAAAAATTGCCAAAAAGCTTAATTTATTGAACCGCCAAGACGCTCTTGTACGCCAAGAATTAATAGAGTTTGCGTAAGTCCTAGAATTAAACGAGAAGTCATACCAAGCGCGAGCAGTTCTTAGTTCGTGCAGGGATAAAATTATAGAAAATATCAAGATCCCTCAACTGATATCGGTGTGCTTGCTGGAGGACACAAGATTTGGCTATATGTTGACGGAGCGATGAGTGGTACAGCAGCTATCTGCTCTGAAATTCGCTGGCTGCATTAAGGATTAGAGTTAGCAGATAGCTATTGCTTTAATCCTCCTCATAAATGGATGATGACTAACTTCGAGCGCACCTGTTTTTACGTCCGAGATAGAGCAAAGCTAATTCAGGCGCTATCAATTATGCTCGAATTGCTCAAAAATCAAGCTCTGATATCAGGTAAAGTAATTGACTATTAGGACTAGTGCAACAAGGCAAAAGTAAAAAGTCAAAAGGCACTCATAATGAAATCCTTATATATCAAGCTTTTGGTTTGAGATTTACTGGTAAGTTATTTCAGCCAGCCTGCACTAGCAGATTTCCTGATTGACGCAGATTTAGATGCCTCAAACTCTGGTATGTGATTCGACACTATGGTATAGAAGGCTTACAGTACTATATCCGCAAGCATGTTGCCATAGTACAAGAATTTACTCATAGCTATAGGTAAGCCCTGACGCTCGTACCGATGCTACGAACGTAGGAGCGCGCAGCGTCTAGAAAGAGTGAGTAGATCGCAGTCGCCTAGTAGCGGCAACCCCGACAACATGCGCGCTGCCTCACCCCTGCGCGTCTACATGAAATTAGATATTCTTTGAACAGTTTGGGAGTAGTTAGAATCTAAACACAGTTCTAACTACACCAATAACAAAGTCGTTATTGTTTTTATTGAAATCTGGAGCAGTGACCCAAATAACACCAGGAGTAATCTGAATATTGTCCGTTAACTGATACCTGTAGAAAGCTTCAAAATGCAGTGAGGTGTCTCTATCTGCCCTACCACCATTCAAAGTACGAGCAATATCCGTTACCTTGGGTTCCATTCCAACCAAGAGGCCTCCCAAACTTCCTTTTTTACCTAAATTGGGAAAGGCAAGTGTAACTGCCCAGTTCCAAACATTAGCATCTCCTTTGCCGATGTAACGCTGGTCAGCATATCCAACCCAGCCACCAATGGCAAATTTGGGGTTGAGATTAAAAGTTCCCGATAAACCATAGGCATTGGTAATAGATGGGCTGTTAAAGTTGGTATTAGACAGATTACTGCCAGTACTCGTGCCAAAGGGTACGAAGTCAGGATTAAGCGCAGCGCTTAATCCCTGCTCACCAGAGTAGTAAGAAGGACTATAGCTATTGATATACGTTAGTCCTATTTTGGAGTAATTATTAGGACTAATAATTACTTGAGCCATAGCTCCATAAACTCCGTTAAATAAAGCATTTTTTGGCGTAGGTTTTGCAGGATTGTTGCCAGGACTCAAATAGCCCAAATTCAATTCCAATTTGTCATTAAAAAGGTGTTTCAATCCAAAACCTGTACCACCACTGTAGTTGTAGATTGGGTTGCGTAAAGCGAATAGCGATACCGCTCCCCCATCAAAGTAAGGGTTTAATTGAGTCGAAGCTTCTAGAGTAAATAGGTTGGTACAAAAAAACATAAATATGTAAACAAATGTTTATCTGCTCAGAAATCAACGTAAAGTTGTGTTTATTCACGCCTACTCATTTATTATTGTTTTGAAAAAGTGCATTCATTGCCTTGTTGGAAATAACAACCTCGTATTCTTACTATTTACAAGGTCTTTTGACTAAGTGGCTCATCTGAAATAAATGATTTTTTCTTTTACTATTCTTATGAAAAGTAAATAGCTGTTACTAAAAAATGAAGATATTCTAAATGAGCCACAAAAACTGAAGCTAGCACAAGTCTAACTCTTCTTATACTTTAGGATAAAAGTATGAATTAAAAGAAGAGTTACTAGTAATTATTAACACGCTCACAGTAAAAACAAGTACTTCGTTACCTGAAAATTACGTGTAGTCATTTCTGATTGCCGCACTACTACCCCGCTTAACTAAAAAAGGAGATAAAACGCAGTTTTCCACACTTTTTCCTTGTAATAAATCGAGTAACATTTGCATAGCATAGCTACCAAGTTCTAACATTGGCTGGCAGATTGTTGAAAGTGGCGGCGTAACGTAACGACCTATAGCAATACCATCAAATCCGACTAGACTTAAATCTTGAGGTACCGAAATACCTAGTTCCTGGCAAGTCAGAAGAGCGCCAACCGCTACCATATCGTTGTAACAAAAGATGGCAGTTACCCCGGTAGCAACTAGTTTAGATAGCATTTTTTGTCCGGTAGCAACATCGTTTTTTCTTACATGATCTTCATCACTAATTGCAATCCAATCCGTGATGTGTAGTAAACCTGCTTCCACCAGAGACATTCGATATCCTTCTAAGCGCTGCTGGTTCGACTTGCTGCGATCGCCCACACCAAGATAACCAATCTTAGTGTGTCCAAGACTTACTAAATGCTCTACGGCTAACCGCGCACCTAAACAATCATCTATGGCAATGTGGTGAAACATTTCGCATTGATCTTCACACTGGCTATTAATAATCACTGTTGGCACAGCAATTTGCGTTAGTTGCTTCGTATGCTGTTTACTAATTCGCGAATCTGCTATCAAAATACCATCCACTCTGCGGCGATGAAAATTATCAATAGCTGCTATTTCCTGCTCCAAATCTCGGTGTGAAGCACTCAACACAACACTTAAGCCTGCCTCCTTGGCAACTTGTTCGATTCCCTCTACCACCTCAGCAAAAAATGGATCTGCTATTGAAGTTACTACTACCCCAATGGTATTAGTGCTTTGATTTTGCAAGCTTTGAGCAATTGCATTAGGTACATAGCTCATCTCCTGCGCTAGTTGCTTGATTTCCTCTCTCACCTTTGGGCTAAATCGAAAATTTCGTTGCTGCCAATACTGACATAATAATTCTGAGCGCTGTTGACAAAAAAGCAATTAAGGCAGCAATAGACAAAGCACGGCTTGCAGGTAAGATAGTTATTGCGATAGATGCAGCTGTTGATGCAGATGTAGATGCCACGATTAGCTCTAATAATCTGCAAGCCGGAGAAGTGGCTTGCCAATATATTGCTGAGCGCCTCAAAGGTAAAGGCAATGTAGTCATCCTCAACAGTATTCCAATGGACTCGATAATGCAACGAGTTGATGGTTGCGAGAAGGCGTTATCCAAATATCCCGAGATCAAAATACTTTCTAAAAACCAGAATGCAGAAGGAAGTCGGGATGGAAGCTTGAGGGTAATGAGCGATCTGCTAACAATCTTTCCCAAGATTGATGCCGTTTTTGCCACCAACGATCAAAGTGGTGTAGGAGCCGATCTGGCAGCACAGCAGGCAGGACGCAAGGACTTTTTTATTGTTGGGGTTGACGGTGGACCTGACGCAGTCAAAGCGATGGCATCCATTGATAGTCTATTTGCAGCAACTGCTGCTCAAAATCCAGCAGGAATGGCTGAAAAAGCGGTTCAGGTTGGTAACGAGATTTGGCATGGCAAAAAACCTAAGTTACCCACCGTTCTGATTCCAGTCAAGTTGGTGAGCCGAGATAACCTTCTTCAGTTACAAAGGCTGGTAAGGAACAAAAATTATTTGACCTTAAAGAAGATCGATGAATGTGAAAAGAATTGCGATCGCAACTAGTCTATTAGGTATTGTCAGTGGTACTCTTCTAAGCTGCACAAATGCCTCTCCAAACGGCAACACTGGTACCAAGACAGGTAAACAGAGCAAAGATGGTAATCAAAATGTAAAATTACAATCGGTTGGTATCACCCTCGGCGACTTAGGAAACCCCTTTTTCGTCGTTATGGCGCAAGGAGCTGAGAAAGAAGCGAAGAAAGTCGGAGGTGATCATGTCAAAGTGACTGTGGTTTCCAGTGGCTATGACCTAAACCAACAATTCAACCAAATCGAAAATTTCGTCGCTGCGAATACTAACGTAATTATCCTCAATGCTGCTGACAGTAAAGGAATTGCTCCAGCAGTTGATAAAGCAAGGCAGGCAGGTCGAATCGTTATTGCGGTAGATACAGCCGTTGATGCAAATGTGGATGCTACAGTTACCACCAATAATCTGCAAGCCGGAGAGGTTGGTTGCCAATATATTGCCGATCGCCTCAAGGGCAAAGGCAATGTGGTAATCGTCAACGGGCCGCCGGTGGACTCGGTCATCCAGCGAGTTAATGGTTGCCAAAAGGTATTGTCCAAATATCCCAATCTCAAAATACTTTCTCAAAACCAGAACGCAGAAGGGAGCCGAGATGGAGGGCTGAGGGTCATGAGCAATCTGCTGATTACCTTTCCCAAAATTGATGCTGTCTTTGCCATTAACGATCCAAGTGGTGTTGGAGTAGATTTGGCAGCTAGCCAAGCAAAACGCAAAGACTTTTTCATTGTTGGGGTTGATGGTGCGCCAGAAGCAATCCAGGCGATCGGATCTAAAGACAGTCTATATGCGGCAACTGCGACTCAAAATCCAACACAGATGAGTAAAACAGCAGTTCAGGTTGGTAACGACATCCTGCATGGCAAAAAACCACCGTTAGCTAACATTCTCATTCCAGTCAAGTTGGTGACGCGTGACAACGTCAGCACCTCCAAAGGTTGGTAAATCATTAAAAATTTTAAATTGTTTTTACATTTTTTAGCTCATGACAACAAGTATTGAAACCTCATTTTCTGAAGCACCAACCGTCACCCCTGTATTAGAAATGCGAGGGATTGCAAAACGATTTAATGGTGTACCTGCTCTTCAAAATGTCAATCTCACGATTTATCCCGGAGAGGTTCACGCCTTGATGGGTGAGAACGGAGCAGGCAAAAGCACATTGATGAAGATCCTTGCTGGGGCTTACATTGCTGATGAAGGCGAGATCCACATCAATGGTAGCCCTGTGAAAATTACCGACCCCGCTACAGCACGCAAGGCAGGTATTAATCTCATTTATCAAGAACTGAATGTCGCACCCAATTTAACCGTAACCGAAAATATGTTTATGGGTAGCGAGTTGCGACAAGGTCAGTTTTTAGACCGCAAAAGGATGCAACTTGAAGCACAGCAAGTGCTGAAAAGCTTGGGAGCAAATTTTACAGAGCAGACAGTGGTTGGTAAGTTGTCGATCGCCGAACAGCAGCAAGTTGAAATTGCTCGGGCATTGAAGGACAAAAGCCGCGTTTTGGTTATGGATGAACCAACAGCAGCACTCTCAGACCGCGAGACTGAGCGTTTGTTTGAGGTGATTCGCAAACTACGCAGTGACGGCATAGCTATTATCTACATTAGTCACCGCATGGAAGAAATATATGCCTTAGCTGACCGGATTAGCGTGCTACGTGATGGTCAATACATTGGCAGTCTCACACGGGATGAAATTTCTCCACAGAGATTGGTGCAGATGATGGTCGGACGTTCCATGGAGGACTTTTACGAACATCAACGGCAAAAGAATCCAGGTCCAGTTGTACTGTCTGTAAGAAATATCAGCGACGGACGCAAGATTAAGCCAGCGAGTTTTGAAGTTCATGCGGGAGAGATCCTCGCTCTGTCGGGGCTGGTTGGTGCAGGACGCACGGAGATCTGCCGACTGATTTTTGGTGCTGATCGCAAAGCAAGTGGGGAAGTATTTCTGAATGGCAAAAAGCTGAATATTAATACGCCCAGTGATGCCATTGATGCCGGAATTGGCTACGTCCCGGAAGACCGTAAAGATCAGGGTTTATTTCTGGAGATGAGTTCCCGTAAGAATATTGCCATCAACACACTCAAGCAGGATGCAAAAGCTGGCGTCGTTAACTGGGGTTCAGTCAATCGCTTGGCAACCCAAGCGGTGGAAAACTTCCATATCCGGCTTGCCAATTTGGAAATTAGAGCGGTGGATCTTTCTGGTGGAAATCAGCAGAAGCTACTGCTAGCACGTTGGCTAGCTATTAAGCCAAGAATACTGATGTTAGATGAGCCGACACGCGGTGTTGATATCGGTGCCAAAAGCGAAATTTACCGAATTATGAGCGAGTTGGCAGCACAAGGTGTGGCAATTATTATGGTTTCCAGCGAACTACCGGAGGTTGTAGGGATGAGCGATCGCGTCCTGGTGATGCGAGAAGGACATCTGGTGGGGGAACTTGATGACAGTGTTGGCAAAGAAATTACTCAAGAAAAGATTATGCACTATGCAACTGGAGCTACGGAGGTATCAGGATCATGAGTCAGATGTTAAAGCCTGCCAATAGGGTAGACAATAATTCAACATCACGCAACCGTAAATCAATCAGCACTCTACTTGAGATTGCTGGTATTCTGCCTATTCTAATACTTATTGGCATCTTATTTACATTCCTAACTCCCAATTTCCTTACAGCCGGTAACATAGTTAATATATTGCGGCAAGCATCAATCAATATTGTGCTGGCAACGGGAATGACGTTTGTGATTCTAACCGGAGGCATTGACCTTTCAGTTGGGTCAATATTAGCTGTTTCAGCGGTAGTTGCAGTGTTGGTATCGCTAATTCCAGCTTTAAGTTTGCTAGCGGTGCCTGCGGGATTACTTACAGGATTGCTTTTGGGCTTAGTCAATGGCGGTCTCATCACCTTTTTGGATGTGCCACCTTTTATTGTGACGCTAGGTTCACTTACTGCCTTACGGGGTGCAGCCTTTTTAGTAGCCAATGGTACAACGGTCATTAACCGTGAGATAAATTTTGCTTGGATAGGTAATAGCTATTTAGGTCCCTTTCCCTGGCTGGTGGTTATTGCCCTACTGACTGTATTAGCTAGTTGGTTTGTCCTGCGACAAACTGTTTTGGGGGTACAGATCTATGCTGTGGGTGGTAACGAGCGGGCAGCACGATTAACCGGGATTAAAGTTAATCGGGTGTTGCTTTTTGTCTACGGTGTTAGTGGATTACTGGCAGGTTTCGCAGGAATCATGAGTGCCAGCCGTCTTTATAGTGCTACTGGCATGTTAGGTCAGGGTTACGAGTTAGATGCGATCGCTGCTGTGATTCTTGGTGGAACTAGCTTTACAAAGAAAGGCAGAAGTACGAAGGCAGAAGGCAGAAGGTTTGAAATACTAATAAAAACTTTAGTTGTGGGTCTAAAGCCCACTTTAAAAGAAAATGTATTTCGAGACGCACAGCGCGAGAAATACGACGTCCTTATTTCAATCCCACGTTTTTAAGCGTGGGTTTCCTTCTGCCTTCTGCCCTCTGCCTTCTGCCTTCTGAAAGGCGGTATTGGTACTATTGGGGGAACCCTTCTGGGTGCATTGATTATTGCTGTTCTCAACAATGGTTTGACCTTGTTGAACATGTCTTACTTCTGGCAACTGGTCGTCAAAGGACTGGTAATTATTGTGGCAGTGATCATTGATCGGCTTCGCAGACGTTCTAGACGGTGAAGAATCACAGCCTCTGTTAAATGTTTCTCAAAACAATACCCAGTCGTCACAAAGCCAAAATATAATTGCGACAACCGAGGATTTCTTCTTCCACGATTACAAAAATAAATACAACCATGACCGCCTCTACTACACGTCGGAAAGCCAACACATATTATGTCATCCTGATTGCTGGGGCTGCTGCCCTCGGCGGCTTTTTGTTCGGTTTTGACACTGCCGTGGTTAACGGCGCAGTTTTAGCTCTAGCAAAATCCTTTAACACCTCAAGTTGGGTGACCGGTCTTGCAGTGTCCCTAGCTTTGCTGGGATCTGCGGTAGGAGCCTTCTTTGCCGGACAGATTGCAGATCGCTATGGTCGAGTCAAGGCAATGGTGGTTGCTTCGGTGTTGTTTACTATCAGTGCTATTGGCTCTGGGCTTGCCTTCGGTATCTGGGATTTTATCTTTTGGCGACTGTTGGGTGGGATTGCCATCGGTACCGCCAGTGTGATCGCGCCAGCATACATTGCGGAGTGTTCTCCCTCCCATTTGCGAGGAAGGCTCGGATCTCTTCAGCAACTCGCAATTGTGGTAGGAATTTTCATCGCTTTACTGAGTGATTACTTTATCGCTGTGTCGGCAGGTTCAGCAGACGCGCCATTTTTGTTTGGGATTACAGCTTGGCGCTGGATGTTTTGGACAGCAGTCCCGCCAGCAGTGTTCTACGGGATGGCGGCTTTAACGATTCCTGAATCTCCCCGTTACTTAGTGGCTCAAGGACGGGAGCCAGAAGCTGCTAATGTTTTGACCAAGATTTTGGGTGGTAATGTACTGGAAAAAATCGAAGAAATTCGGCAAACAGTGCTTCGAGAGCGCGAGCCTAAGTTTTCTGACCTTTTAAGCAGAAGTGGTGGACTCCTGCCCATTGTTTGGATCGGCATAGGTTTATCTGTACTCCAGCAATTTGTTGGCATTAATGTCATCTTCTATTACAGCAGCGTTTTGTGGCGGGCAGTCGGGTTTTCCGAAAAAGATTCCCTCACAATTACGGTGATTACAGGATTGGTAAATATTGTTACTACGCTGATTGCGATCGCCTTCGTGGATAAATTTGGTCGCAAGCCCTTGCTCGTTCTAGGGTCCATCGGCATGACCGTGACCTTGGGGACGATGGCTGCTATTTTTGGAACTGCGCCTGTGGATGCTGCTGGCAACCCGACTCTAACCGGGAATGCGGGTATTATAGCTCTTTTTGCTGCCAACCTTTATGTATTTTGCTTCGGTTTCTCCTGGGGACCAGTAAGCTGGGTGCTGTTGGGAGAAATGTTCAACAACAAGATTCGCGGTGCTGCGCTTTCAGTCGCAGCTTCAATGCAATGGATTGCGAATTTCATCATCTCCACAACATTTCCTCCCATACTGCAATATTTTGGATTAGGTTCTGCCTACGGTCTCTATACAACTGCGGCAGCTATCTCGTTATTTTTCGTGCTCTTTTTTATTAAGGAAACCAAAGGTCTTGAGCTAGAGGACATGTAATCTTAAGTTCGGCTAATTAGTTACGGTATAACAGGTTCCCCCAGATTTATTTGGAATAGGTTCTAGCTCTATTCAGCAAGCCCTAAATAGCGACAGCCAAAACTACCAAAACAGGCTCAACACTCAACACGGTTCGGATAAGCAGGAGAGGCAGGGGAGGCAAGAGTTGATGAAAAGCTATTCTTTTCTCCCCCTGCAACTCTACGGTGAACTGCCTGCCTTAACTGACAATCTTGTAGGATGTGTTACGCGCTAAGATTAGGAGTATCTTTTGAAAGCCCTGAACGCTAAATCATGCAGATTAGAGTTGACATTCCTGAAGAGTTGGCACTCCGACTGAGTCCACTACAAGACCAGTTGCCCCAGATTTTAGAATTGGGATTGCGAGAATGGAATGCGATTGGTCAATCTGGTTTTTCTGGCTTGGCAGAAGTGTTAGAGTTTTTGGCAAATCTTCCCTCTTCAGAGGAAATTTTGGCATTGCAGCCGTCTGAGACATTACAACAGCAAATCGCCAGCTTGTTAGAAAAAAATAGGACAGTTGGATTGACGGCTCAAGAAGAACGATTATGGCAGCAATATGAATATGTTGAACATTTAGTGCGGATGGCTAAGGCGAAAGCATTGCTCAAGCTAAAGGCATTGTAAAGGATGAGCAAGACATATATATCTGCGGCGCTCAGACGCTTAGTTGGCGAGCACGCCAATCATGGTTGTGAGTATTGTTTAATGCCTGAAATTGCGGTTCTTGTACCTCATGAAGTCGATCATGTGATTGCTCAAAAGCATGGTGGACAAACAGACGAAACTAATTTGGCATTAGCCTGTACGATTTGCAATAAGTATAAGGGCAGTGACCTGACATCAATCGATCCCAGCAATGGAGAAATTGTGAGGTTGTATCAGCCTCGTCATGATCGTTGGTGCGACCATTTTCAGTTAAAGGAGGGTGAGATTCTGCCGTTGACTGCGATTGGACGGGTGACGGTGCGATTGTTACAGATGAATCGTCCTGAACGTGTGGAAGAACGAAGGGTGTTGCTACAAGCAAATGTGCTAATTGTGCCCGACTTTTAATGAGGGCAGTGCGATCGCTTTCCCCTATTTCACCAAAGCGATCGCCTTTCTTCTATAGGACTTACGCACTGTACAAATTTCGGATCTTGTGGATTAACGATCAGACGTCGTTTCAGGCTTTTATTAATGATCCGAGGATCAATAGCGTAGGCGTAGCCCGCCGCAGGCATCGCCTAAAAAGTGTCGAAAAATCAAGGTTTAATGCCTGAAATCAATACCTCATATTTGGTATTTCCTGTCAATGCGTAAGTCCTATTCTATTGAAATGCAGTAATCTTGTAGGATGCGACAGAAAGCATGGTTCATTGCAAGTTTTCAAAAGTAACCATCAAACTGCTTTTGTTTATATGCCACCAGTGTGATTGATTATTGCGACTGCGAAGAGAAATTTAGTTTGACGGATAGGCATTCATCTCTTGGCAATATGCTAGAAATGTTTGCAACATAAAGTCTTGAATGAAAACCATGAAAACACTGATCATTGATAACTACGATTCCTACACTTACAATCTTTACCAGATATTTGCAAAAGTGAATCGAGAAATACCGATAGTTATCCGTAACGACCAGCTAACCTGGTCTGAGCTTCAGGAGCTAACATTTGATAATGTGGTTATTTCTCCTGGTCCGGGAAACCCAGAGCAAGAAAAGGACTTTGGTATCTGCCGACAGGTCATTCAACAGATAGACGTACCTTTGCTCGGCGTTTGCTTAGGTCACCAAGGGATTGGTTATCTCTATGGTGGCAGTGTCATCCATGCGCCAGAAGTCATGCATGGGCGATTGAGCGAAGTATACCACAATAGTTCTGATCTGTTCACAGGAATTCCTCAAGCTTTCTCCGTTGTACGCTATCACTCCTTGATTGTTTCAGAAAGGTTGCCGGATCTTCTAGAAAAAACTGCTTGGACGGAGGAAGGAATTGTGATGGGTCTACGCCATCGATATCGACCGCTTTGGGGTGTGCAATTCCATCCAGAATCTATCTGCACTGAGTATGGTTATCAGTTGCTACAAAATTTTAGAGACATTACTGAGCAATTCCCGCGAAAAAAAGCAGCACCAACCAGCAGCAAAAAGTTTTTTATGATTCCCACTGGCTCTCCGCGTCGAGCAAAGAACGAGGAATATAAAGTTTACAGCCGCAAACTCAATATTTATCCAGATACAGAGCAGGTATTCATGCATTTGTTTGCGGAGTCAGGAACCGCTTTTTGGTTAGACAGCAGTCGTGTAGAGGAAGGTCTTTCTCGCTTCTCCTTCATGGGAGATAATAGTGGTCCAAATAGTTTACTAGTTCAATACAGCATCCTAAATAAAGAATTAGTTGTTACCCAGGCTGGTAAGGTAACAATTTCTCGGGATAACATCTTTGAATATCTAAAGCAAGAAACAGAGCGCCTACACTATTGCTCTGATGAGCTTCCCTTTGACTTCAATTGTGGGTTTGTTGGCTACTTCGGTTACGAACTCAAGGCAGAATGTGGATCAGATCTGAAGCATCCCTCGTCACTTCCCGACGCCAGCTTTATTCTTGCCGATCGCATACTTGTGTTCGACCACCTAGAACAAACTACTTACCTGGTTTGTCTGACAAAAAAGGGTCAGAAAGCACAAGCAGAAGCCTGGTTCAAGGCTACAGAGCAGCAACTTTGCACACTACCTCCTCTACCCTCGGCTGTATCAAAGTATAATCCGAAGCCATTGACTTTCTGCTTTAGCCGACCATATGAGACGTATATAGATGATATCAAACAATGCCAACATGAGATTACGGAAGGGGAAACCTATGAAGTTTGTTTGACAAACAAGATAGTGGCAGATATTAGTCCCGATCCAGTGAAACTTTATCGAACTTTACGCCGAACTAATCCAGCACCTTACTCAGCCTTCATGCGATTTGATGACCTAGCCATACTTAGTTCCTCCCCCGAGCGTTTTCTTAAAATTGATCGCCATGGCTGGGTAGAGTCTAAACCTATCAAGGGAACTAGAGCTCGTGGGAAAACACCTGAAGCAGATCGTGCCATCTGCGAGAGTCTACGCAGTGAAGAAAAAGATCGTGCTGAAAATCTCATGATTGTAGATTTATTACGCAACGATTTAGGAAAGATATGTGAGGTAAACACTGTGCATGTCCCGAAATTGATGGATGTGGAAACTTATACAACAGTGCATCAATTAGTAAGCACTATCCGTGGTCATCTTCGCCCAGACATGAGAGCCGTTGACTGCATCCGCATGGCATTCCCTGGGGGATCAATGACAGGAGCGCCTAAATTAAGAACTATGGAGATTATTGACAGACTTGAACACCAAGCACGTGGAGTTTACTCAGGAGCGATGGGATTTCTAGGACTCAATGGTTCAACAGACCTTAATATTGTCATCCGCACCATAGTTATAACCCCGACAAGCACATCCATCGGCGTAGGAGGAGCAATCGTAGCTTTATCCGATCCTCAGATGGAATTCGACGAAACGCTCCTCAAAGCACAGGCTTTAATTCATGCTATTTTACTTACTCTTCACGGAGAAATTAATCCGAGCCAATATCAAATTTTGGGTGCACAGGTCAAACAAGAGGTAGCATTGTAGACTTTTAAGAAGAAAGTATTGAGACTGAAATGGATGGCAGACTTTATGGTTTGTTAGCGAGTGTGCTGGGTACTTAGAATTGTTTAAAAGTTTGAAGTTTATTTGTGTCGTCCCTCTTACTAAAAGTTTAGGAACACTAATACTTAGAACGTCCCCAAAAAAACTTCAGACAGACGTACATCCTTTCTTTGTCCTGAAGGCGTTAGGCTGTCTTGTAGAAAGTAATCAGGAGTGGGCACAAAATGCTCCGGTACTCATGCTGTCAGTGGCGAAGCTTTACTTTGAGCGAAACGGCAACGAGAATCGCCATGCT
Organism: uncultured Scytonema sp.; assembly: GCA_937873135.1. Lineage (GTDB taxonomy): Bacteria > Cyanobacteriota > Cyanobacteriia > Cyanobacteriales > Nostocaceae > Rhizonema. The sequence goes on from CALMVQ010000059.1 coordinate 43,628, forward strand.
TTTCATGATGTTGGGGCGGCTGTTGCTGAATTAGGAATACAAGCAACTGCATTAGGGCTATTTATCCACCAAATGGCGGGATTTGATGTGCCTAAAGCAAAAGAGGTTTATGGCATATCTGAAGGTTATGAGGCCGTGGCAGCGATCGCTTTAGGTTATATCGGAACTTCAGAAAGCCTCTCAGAAAGGTTGTTGCAACGAGAGTTAGCCCAACGCACTCGTAAGCCTTTAGAGGCGTTTGTCTTCTCTGGCAGCTGGAATCAAGCCTCTCCACTTGTCACAAATCAAGATTAGAGACAAGAACATTGCATATTTGTGGAAATCGCGCACAGCGAGGATTCCCGACTTCTTAAAGAAGTCGGGAATCTTGTTGTTCACGAATGATTTAGGACTGCTATATATTAATGAATCACACGGCTTGTAAGGGCGAACGGCCGTTCGCCCCTACGACTGTGGTCTAATTACCTGAAAATTGCTGTAATATAGATTGTTTGATGAACGTCTACCTACTTAATTTTGGTCAACTACCCCGACCTACCCTCCGGGTTGAGGTCGGGGCTTGCGGAAAACCTAGTTTAGGCTAGGCTCACGGTACGCAGAGCAAAAGTTGGTTAGGGCGTCGAGATTTGGTAGGGTTACACGTTCGGATATTTCCCGAGTCCGTACCCTGGTGATTATGTCGAGGTTTCTCAAAAAAGTGGCGTTGTGCGTGGTTGGATTGGTGGGTTTACTGATACTGCCAAAACTAAGAACGTCTCCATCTATGACCACAATTGGGCACGAGTTGGGCAGTTCAATCCGAAAAATGTTCGTTTACTTCAAAGGAGTTCTAAGTTATGTGTTTCCCGATAAGAGATAGGGAAATGTGTCGCTGTCCTCCTTCCTCCCTTGGTTACACCAAAGACATGGTCCGAGGACGCAACACATTTCCCTCGTCATTCCTCCCCTCCTTAAGAAGAAGGGGAGGAATGACTGGATTTGTTGAACACGTTTACCTATGTCCGTAACCTTTATATCATTTCAGCACTCTCATACTGTTAAGAGCGCTGAAGCGCAACTACGAACTTTAAGATAAGTGTTCAACCGGACATGAGATTACTCCTGAAGCACTTTCAATTCGAAAAGGGCAAGCCTGACATTGCTCTGGGTTTACGAGCGACGGTAGGTATGTCAGTGCCAATTGTCTTGGGGCTATTGACAGGTTCTCTTGTAAATGGTAAACAAGCAGCGCTGGCTGTATTTTTAACAATCCTGACAGACGTAGGCGGTGCATATCGTCACCGGGCGATCGCCATGTTCACAGCGATTGTGGGAGTTACGCTCGCAAATCTGTTAGCATCCCAGGTTGCGGGTACTTCTTGGCTTGCTGTCGTGCTGACGTTTTTCTGCTGCTTTGGATCAGCATACGCAAATTTATACGGCAACACGGCAAATTTGGTTGGCTTTGTTACCGCACTGACGTTTGTCACAGCGATCTTTACGCCCACCACTTTGATAACTGCCCTCCACCGATGCGAACTCACTTTAGCAGGCGGAATTTGGGCAATGGTGTTGTCTTTGGGATTGTGGGTGTTGCATCCTTATCAACCCGTGCTTGAGGCAGTGGCAGAGTCTTATCTAACATTAACCAGATTTATTCAACTGGCAACTTATAAACTGCACCTGGCAAAATCTAGCCAACAATGGTCAGAAAACTTTGCACAAGCCTACGATGTAGTTATTGCTCGTCTAAAAATGTCTCGCTTGGTGTGGGCTGGCGTTCGCATGGGACGACAAGGAGCAAGCCGTCGAGGAGTTCAATTACTCATCTTACTAGAAGATCTCGATAGAATCGCGAATGCTGTTGTCGCACTAACCGAAATTTTGGAGATTGCTTCCAGTAATCCGATTTTTGCTCAAGTACATTGGGAAGTTGAGCGCGTAATGCAAGAAGTAGCGCTTGTGGTTGCTCAAATCTCAGCCACGAGCAAAAAAGGTGGAGGAGAAATTTCTTGTCAGGAACTCGCTCGATCTCTTGAAGCATTAGAAGCTAAGCTGGAAGTTCTCAAAAGTCAGTCAATTCACGAAATCGATGACTATTATGGATTAGTTAATATTCGGAAAGTAATAAACAGCCTGCAATCGCTAGTCAAACAAGTTTACATTGATGCAGAAATTGCCAAGCAGCTAGGAGGCACAACACCACCTATCGCCCAACCAGACACAAAAGAGTGGATGGAGGAATCTCCTTCAGTCGTTCAAACTCTCAAAGATAACCTCACCTTCCAGTCAACTGGATTGCGTCATGCCTTGCGGTTGGGGTTGACGACTGCGATCGCTGTTCTACTTGCATACTCCTTGCATTTATTACGCGGCTACTGGGTACCACTCTCAGTGCTGGTGATTCTCAAACCGAACTTTGGCGGGACATTTCAACGAGCAGTGCAGCGAATCGGTGGAACCATCTTAGGTGGAGTGGTGGCGATCGCATTGACATCTCAGATTCAGAATGCATGGATATTACTGTTGTTTTTGGCGTTACTGGTATTTGTGGCGTTTGCCGTGAAGCCGCTCAACTACGGTGTGTTTGTCATCGTGGTAACACCCCTAATTTTGGTATTGGTGCATATCACCAATACGGGCGACTGGAAGCTTAGCATCTGGCGGATTCTCAACACGGTGATTGGCGGTGGATTGGCATTAGTGGGAGGGTATCTGCTGTTTCCCAGTTGGGAACGATCGCGCTTGCCGGATCAACTGGCAAAAACGATTCGTGCTAATCTCGCTTACTTTCAACGGGTGATCACAGCTTATGACACGGTGGCAGAAAATCCGCGCACAATTAACGCAGCACGTCGTCAAACGGAGTTACAAAATGCCAACACGGCGGCAGCGATTCAACGACTCTTGAGCGAACCGAGTCATCTGCGGGGAGAAGTTGAACCAGTGATGGCAATGGTTCTCTACACCCGCAGCTTTTCCAATACCGTGACAACTTTGAGCGAACACTTGCGGGAATTCACTGGTACCCGCCTACTTCCCGATCTAAACTCATTTACAGAGGCGATCGCAGCTACCCTCGCAAATCTGGCTGATTTCCTGGAGCGCAGAACTTCGCTCCAACCCTTACCCGATCTATATACCTTCTTAGAACCGATACACATGCACGTTCAGCAACTCCATACAATGCGCATCGCTGAACGTGCCATCAATTCAAGCCGCATCACTCCCACACTGCTCGTCATCCGTGAACATACGCTCGTCTCCATTGAACTTGAGCGAATTGCCACAACAGTCAAGACAATGTATGGAGCAATTGATCGCTTAGAGTTAACGGTTGTTGTGCCTCCAGAATAAAGGTGGTGTTTTACTGCGCTATCTTGGCGGGTTTTATATTCCTGGCTTTATAGAACATTTCCAAGCTATCGCGATCGCCCACATAACGCCAGTGCCAAGGTTCATAACTCACACCTTGAACATTGTCTTTAGGAAAGGAAATCTCAAAGCTGAAACGCGCAGCATTTGCTTGCAGCCATTGAAAAGTTTTGGTTTTGTCAAAGTTGGGATTCACGTTCGTTGATGGTGCTGCCCCATCGCCAACATCCACAGCATAACCTGTATGATGTTCGCTATAACCTGGAGGTGCGCTGACAGCTGCTCGTTCTGCTGGTGACTGATTGCGCTGGGCACCAACACCAAAAAACAACTGCTCTTGATCTTTCACCGAACGAAACGCAGAAATTGGCACTAAAAGAACACCCGCACGTCGCGCTGCTTGTGTCATTTCCCGATAACTTTGTGCTGCGGCTTTTCGCATTCTAATGCGCCCATCTGCGGAAATCGGTACCAGATCTGACTCAGGTGCTTCTGGGTAGGAAAGATGCCCCAAAAGTGTACCAGCATATTTGTTTTGGTTGACAGAACTACCTGTTTGTGATGGAGTTGCCGTAGAGGAACTCGTAGGATTCGGCTGAGAAACAGTATTTGTTTTAGGTGCATAAGTGGAAAACAAATAACCACTGATTAAAGCCAGCAGGACAAATCCCGTAAATCCTCCAATCACCAATACCAGGGGGCGAACGCGCATCTTGGCTGCTTTGGGCACGGCTTCAGGAGTATCGCGTAAAGCTGGCGGAATGTCTTCACCAGACGGTGAGTTTTGCGGTTTTCCAGAAAACCCAGTATTATCCAAGGGTTAGCTCCTGCTGTTGTTGAATAACCATAAACGATTATAGTGACCGCCCTTCGGGAAGTCAAAAGTCAAAAGTCAAAAGTCAAAAAAATAAAAAAGGATACAAGCCCCTAAATTCATTTATGGAGAAAGAAAAAAAATGTATTCCCTTGTAAAGTGCCGCAAGAGAAATACTACGTCCTTATTACAAGCCCCCAACTTCGTTATGGGGTTCTTACTTTTGACTTTTGACTTTTGACTTTTGAATTGGAGCGAAGCGACTGACTGCCAGTTGTCTTCACACATAATACATTATGTAAGCTATTAGCTTTTAACTGACTGCTATTTGGTATAAACACTTACTTTTCAAGGTGCATCATTGGCAAATATAATAGAACTTTACTCCAAACTAATAGCATTAGTCTTAGTAGGCTTAATCATAGGACGTACAATGCCAGCTATAGTGCCCACTCGTTTGGGGCAGTTTCTCTTTTGGGTAGGTGTACCGATAAGCATTGTTAACTTTTTACACAAAGCTGATTTGTCAGGCCAAATTTGGATTGCGCCAGCGATCGCCCATACAGCTATTTTATTAGGAGCATTTTTAGCATGGGTCTTAATCAAATGGCAAGCTTATCGGACAAATACCGTCCCCCAAATACCGACTCAAGGTAGTTTTGTTTTGGCAGCAATGGTGGGTAACACAGGTTATCTCGGCTATCCAGTCACCCTAGCACTAGTGGGCAGAGAGTATTTTGCTTGGGCAATATTCTACGATTTGCTGGGGACAACGTTGGGAGCCTATGGGTTGGGTGTTGCTTTGGCAGCGCGTTTTAGTGGCACTCTTCAAAATCGCAGGCACATGATTCAGGCAATTACCATTAATCCTGCCTTGTGGAGTTTTGGGTTTGGCTTGCTGTTTCGAGGAGTAGCAATCGCACCTCCCATTGAATTCTGTCTGGAGACACTTGCTTGGAGTGCGGTGGCTTTATCTCTGATGTTAATTGGAATGCGACTTGCACAGCTGAATTTTCGGCACAGCTTAAAGTGGGCGGCGATCGGCTTGGGAATCAAAATGCTCATAGTTCCCCTCATTCTTGGTAGCACTTTATCACTTTTTGGTTTAACTGGCGCACCAGCAGAGGTGATTATCCTACAAATGGCAATGCCACCAGCTTTCGCCACACTCGTCATTGCCGAAACTTTCAATCTTGACCACGATCTGACAGTCACTGCATTGGCAATGGGGATGATCGTTTTGCTGGTAACGATCCCTGTTTGGTTGTGGCTGTTTTGAAAATGGGGAGGAGTGCCATACTTTCCGTGCTAACACACAAATCAAACAGCAGTCCTATATCTCTATAAAATCATAATGGCGATTTAAGTCATCAATTGCAGTTTCAGTCCAAACTATCTGGGGCATGGGCAATCACTATCAGTTCCTAAACTATCTGCGCTAACGCCGTCCCCCCGATACCTTGGGTAGATTACAGGGGGGTACTTCTATGTCTAAAAAGTAAAGGGAGCGACGGCTGCAAGATCTGGATTTGAGTTGCCAACTTGACTGGTACTCAAGACCCATACTGAGGCTCCTTGTTCGATAAATATCTGTGTAATGCTATCGCTGGCTTTGTGAGGCAGTATGGTTCGCCAGCTGACTAAAGCCGTGAAAAGTTGTTTTAAAGGATCATCTTCCAGAGAACTCCCTAAGTCTGCAATCGAGTTTTCCCAATCAGTCCGTGCAACCCCAAACGGTAAGAGGTCGTGGTTGAGAGCTTTGCCTAAATTGACTAGATGCTTAAAGCAGGTATATAATTCGGGATGGCGAATTAACCAATCTTTAAAATGTGGATTGGATTTGAGAGCTGCCGGAATATTTGGATAATTGAATTGGATGAAAATTTGGATGGCTCGAATCGCTGCATACAATGCTTGATTGGCATCTTGGGTACAATTGTTTGCCGGACCAACGAAGGTGGCACCTGTGCCATCCCCGATTCTATAACGTGCACACATAATTTCAAGTTGACGGACGAGAACTTCCAATGGTGAGTACTTAACTCCATCAACTTCATAATCTTCAGTGAGCGCATCAAACTTGATCAAAAAGTCTGAAACCGGACGAATTCCCAACCACCCAAACTGGCGATCGCCCATATAACGAGTCCAAGACAGCGTACCTGCAACCAGCCCATCACCATTGTGACAATACACTTGATGATACTCAATTTCAAAACGCAACTCACCTGTCAGGGGTTCGCGTACCACCTCTGCCACTCCATATGCACAATGACCAAAGTAGATAGGTCCTTTAGCTGCAGGTTCTGGTTTTTTGCCACCAATCCCGCCAAAAACGTGGATAAGCAAGGCCTGATCGCCCTCATGCCAAGGTGACATTGATTGATGGATATCCAAACCCTTCTGACTCAAAAGAACCGATCTGATTTGTCCTTTATGTGCAACAATCTCTTGCCAGCAGCGTTTTCTAACATAATTCCAAGCTGCTTTTTCGCCGACAGTCACCTCTTGAGGTTGGACTTGTAACAATGCACGAGGGGCAAGTGCTTGTACAACAAACCTCTTGGATGCGTCTTGTGCGCCGTAAATATACCACCCTGTATCATTAAGCGGTAACTTTTCGATATCGCGGCTGTTTGAATGTAAAATCATGTTCTGATCAGGAATCACTGCAGGCATTTGCACAACTTCCTCAACTCCATCAAACACACCAGAAGCACGATTGAAATGAACCACCCGGAATTGTTCGCTGTTTGCTTTGACAGGCTGCAAAAACTTCACCAATGCATAAAAGCGTCCGGAAATTTGCACGGGTTCACTAGTAATCTTAAGGGTGACCGTATTCTCACGCTTTTCAACTACAACTGGCTGATGTAACATCACAACGATATCATCATAGGGTCTTGAACCTGTGAGCGATTCTAATGGAGTGACCTGTCGCCAATGATTGACGCGAAGTGGTTCCACGTTTCCCTGTCTGGAATTGTAAAGTGCTTCCTCGCTAAAGTGAACGTCCTTTTTCATAGACGGCACCGACACTCCAGCTTTGGGATCGTCAATCCATTTCAAATACACAACCTGTCCAATCAAATTTTCGTATTCGCGATCTGCGTGATGCACTTCAAATAGAACACCATTATCGCGTTGGTCTTTCGGTGGCAGAATTAATCGACCCATCCAATCGGCGATCGGTCGGTAAAGCTCTGCATTGACTGACTGATTTAAAGGATAATATTCTGGTCGATTAAAAGCTGCTTGCCGATATCGTTCGTAATTATTAATCTTAGTTTTAACTATTTGTTGGTCGTCGTGAAACTTCCCTTGTACAATATTCGAGACAATGTCTACTGTTTGCCTCAGGTGAGTGCGACCATCAGGTAAGCATTTGTTTTCATCCATTGGACCCCCACGACCGATATGACCGACTGGACCGAGTGAAATCAAACTGATTTTACCCATGTGTTTGGCACGATTCCAGTAGGATAAGAAGAACACCTTCCACCGCCTGGGAGACAAAATCTGACTTAAACGCTCAACAATATCTTTGTCACCTACCAAATGGTAGAAATGTTCTACAAGAATAGCATTATTATTACCAGTGATCTCTCCGGCGACGGAAATCACCTCAATGGGTATGTCGAGTACCTGCTTGAGATCACAAATAGATGCCATTGCTTTCTGGGCACCCGCACCGAAACCAATTAGTGTAATTGGTATTTGGCTATCCGATCTGTAACCGTGACCGATTAAACTGTTATAAATGACCTGTGCTGTCCGTTGGTTATAGATGCGTCCGTAGCGTGGATCGGCGGAAACTGCCACAATTAGTAAATCACGGATACTCATCATAAACGCAAATAAAGGACCAAAGACGACTTCCCTCGGTCGAGAGCGGACAGACAGTGGTATAAGCCCTCCAATTAACATGATGTTATTTGGTAATGCTGCGGCTAACTCGCGCTGAAACTCCTGAAATGAAGCCCGCTCAATACCATCAAAGCAAACAACGTAACGGACTATATCCGTTGACGGTGATAGAGATTCCTCAGATATTTCTGGATGGATCTTGGGCTCGATGCGATCGCCATACCATCCCGCCCACGAACCCAAAGCTTCGAGAGGAACCAAGAGTGCGGCGAAAAAGGCGGCAATCAAACCAATTTGCATCAAATCAATTGTCAGCTCTAACGCACTCCCTAAGGCTTTGTACCAAACTAACCATAGATTGCGGAGTTGAGGAAAAAGTAATGTACAAAGTATGACTAGGAAAACTATGCCTAAAAATTTGCTAACTTGCTTCACACTCATAACAATTTTGGATTTTAGATTTTATATTTTGGATTGCCCCACAAATTAGTTTGGGGGCTTATAATCGTGAAATTATTTGATTCAAACTCTACAAATAAATTTAAGGATCACCGTCGCCATTTTTTAGATTTGGGATTTTAAATTAAAGAAAAATCCTAAATCAATTGGCTTTCCTCATACCCTCCCGTTATCTCTATTACCAACATGAGTTTGGTTAATTCCGGAAGAAATCTGCGGTTGTACTTGCGTATTCCTCGGTACTATAGATACCCACTTGCTTAATTTGGCAAATCCAATATTGCGTTGCAAAATTTGAAAGATAATCCATCCCAACATACCGCACCAACTAGCCTGCCAAATCCCAATATGAAGGGTGACGTGCAAGCCAATAGTTAATGCTAACAGCGTCCAGATCGAGAGCAATACTTGAATCGGCACACCCAAATAAGGCAAAGCTACTAAAAAACCCAAAATTAACGGTGCATAGGCAAGTCCGAGTGTAGACCATACAATCTCATAGGAGGTGATAGCATTATATAGTACGCAACTCACTAACCACGCACTTAAGCTCCAACATCCAGCAGTGACTGCGAACAATACAGACGCAATCAGCAGGCTGAGGATAAAGCGAATTGGTTTGACACGGTTAAGGTATAATACGATACCCTGACCTATAGATTGAGAAATCCACGCAAGAAGTACAATGTATAATGCTGCTTTTGAAGCCAGGGGTAAGGTTTGAATCAGCACAAATGCTTCGCTCTTGAGAGCGATCGCGCTCATTACAAGTTCCCAAAATCTGTCGAGGGCAGTTTCAGTCATGGGGTCAAAAAGTTTATTTATTATTCTTTTATAATCTTTTATGGTTATGCTATCACTCCGGCGTTCATGTGTAAACTGTTACGTTATTATTGTTCATTGTTCTTCGTAGTGAGCGTAAAGAACGCTGATTACAAAAATCTTCACTTTTCCCCGACTCTTTACTCCTTTAATGGGCGTGATCTGCTGGTTGGATGTACCTATCTATATTAAACCCACTCCTACGGACGCCACTTGCTACAACGTGGGAGATCCACGCAACGCAATGCCTCCTCCCCACTCCCCTAATTCATAGTTTTCAAATGGTTGGTGAATCCAGGGGTTGTCTACAAGATATTCGGCGTAGTAATTTGGAGCTATTGTAGAACAAGCTTTATACCAAATAACACCAGTACGAATCTCTTCAATTGGGGAATCACTATTTTGTTCTAACCAAGGTACAGTCTGCTGAAGTGTGATCCCAGAGTCTACTAAATCATCGACAAGGAGAATGCGCGAACCTAATGTTTCTGTAGTCATTGTTAAATGGCGGGCAATGGTTAATTTGCCTCTCTCTTGCTTGCCCGAACCAGAGTAGGATGATGTTGCCAAAATAGCCAATGGTTGCTTGTATATACGCGATAAAATATCTCCAACTCGCAGTCCCCCTCTGGCAAGACAGACAATTTGATTGAACTTCCAACTGGATTCATAAATTTGAGTAGCCAGTTGTTCGATTTTTTGGTGATAATCTGACCAAGAAACGTAAAGATCTGGCATAAAAGATCTGATTTAAGGCTAATACTAAATGACAAACAACTTATTTTAGTATGATAGAGCGCAAGATATTATGAGCGATTCTGCCAGTGATAGCTATTCACCTCAACCAACTCCTGAAAATGAAAAACTGGATTTAAAAACTAAGCTCGCCTACGGTGCTGGCGATTTAGGGCCAGCAATTACTGGCAATATCTCTACATTTTTTCTGCTCATTTTCTTTACCAATGTCGCTGGTATCCCGGCAGGGTTGGCGGGTAGTATTTTACTAATTGGCAAGATTTGGGATGCCATTAACGATCCAATTATAGGAGTGCTGACTGACAGAACTAAATCTCGTCGTTGGGGGCGTCGGCTTCCTTGGTTACTATATGGAGCTATACCATTTGGGATATTCTTTTTTCTCCAGTGGATTGTGCCACATGCAAGTGGGTGGATGTTGTTTTGGTATTACGTAGTCATTGGAGTTTTATCTCAAACGTTCTACACAGTCGTGAATCTACCTTACACGGCAATGACTCCAGAACTTACTCAGGATTACGATGAACGTACCAAACTAAACAGCTTTCGCTTTGCTTTTTCGATTGGTGGCAGCATTCTATCCCTCATTTTAACTAAAGTGATTTTTGATCGCATTGCCGATCGCCAGCAACAGTATGTGGTGCTAGCGACAATTTGTGCTGTCATTGCTGTTTTGTCATTATATGTGTGCGTTTGGGGAACACGCGCTCGCGTCATGGCTTTTGAAGCCAAACGCATTCAAGCTGAAGAAACCACACCTCTCTCTGTAGGTGAACAGATTAAAATAGTTTTAAGTAATAAACCTTTTTTATACGTTATTGGTATCTATCTTTTTTCCTGGTTAGCTGTGCAGGTTGAAGCAAGCATCATTCCCTACTTTGTTGTCAACTGTATGCGCCTGAAAGAATCAGATGTCCCAACAGTCTTAATCGCGGTGCAAGGAACTGCTTTGTTGATGCTCTTTGTTTGGAGTTATCTAAGTGAGCGAGTGGGGAAAAAAGCTGTTTATTTTATGGGCATGAGTTCATGGATAATAGCAGCAGCAGCAATATATTTCTTAAAACCAGGTAATGTCGGTTTAATATACCTTGTCGGTGTCATGACAGGTGTTGGAGTTTCCACCGCTTACCTTATTCCTTGGTCAATGATCCCAGATGTGATTGAACTTGATGAACTCCAAACTGGACAGCGTCGTGAAGGAATCTTCTACGGCTTCATGGTTTTGCTGCAAAAGTTTGGTTTGGCGATCGGACTGTTTGTCGTCGGAAATGCCTTGCAAGCATCTGGTTTTAAAGAAACCGTCGCAGGGCACCCAGTCCCGATACAACCTGAGTCCGCACTTGAAGCTATCCGTATTGCTGCTGGTCCTTTACCTACCATCTTCTTGATTTGCGGTTTAGTACTTACGTATTTTTACCCAATTACCCGCGAGATACACGCAGAAATCTTACTCAAACTCAAAGAACGACAGCAACGGTAATATCATGTCCGGCTAACTACTTACAATTAAGCTCTAAGAGTAATCCAAGAAATAAATGATCCAAAATGCTGGGATACTGGAGAAATAATCAGTGTGCCATCTGTCCCATGTTTCGCGAATCTCTGATCCAACTCACCGACAGCCTTAAATCCCACATTCCGCACCCTGAACTGTTAACGTTATTTCCCGCTTTCGTTTTTCGTGTAGTAACCCAAGTTGCTAGTTATCAAAAAGCGCCTCAATTTAAGTACAAAATTTAATTTTTTGGTACTTAACCATACTTTAAAACACAGTTTTTGTAGTATAAATATACCGTTTTGAGGCAATAACTAGCAACTTACGTTAGTAGAGTTACAGTATGCATCACTGTAACTACAGTTACAATGATGCATACTAGGAAAAAATACATCGCGACTATAGTTGAAATTAAAATTTTGCAGTTTTCAGAGGTTTGATTATTCTGAAATCCATTTCCATAACTTATAAGTAACGTATCCAACTGCTCCTGCTGCCAATACTGGCGCAGCGGCTGTAACAGCAATACCTCCTAGCATTGTACCTCCCCCAATCGCCGCTAATCCAGAAGTCATTCCGGCTGCACTCAAACCAGCAACACTTCCTGCTGCTGAAACTGCACCAATTACACCAGTAGTACCTGCTACCGCACCTGCAACTGCACCTACTGCACCCGCTGCATTAGCACCGTTATTGTCATTGTGATTAGTCATAGTCATACACCTAAACGTTACAGTTTCAATTTTCCCTACTAAAAGGGTGCATAGCCTACTGAATTTTCACTGTACTTAGAATAAATTTTGTATAAATGTGTTACAGCTAAGACAGTGTATCATTTGTTTGCAACATGTGCGCGATGCGTGCGGCATGAGTTAGTGCGGAAGCTGTGAATGTGGCGCTAAGCAAGGTAGTGTGTTACAAACCTAGGGAAAACTTTAGGTTTATCTAGGCCGCTTTATGGGTTGGCACAGGCACATACTTTACCAAGCGAATAGCCAAGCAACCAATCCTACAACAGCACCAGCAGCACCACCGATTGCCGTTCCGGCAGGACCAAATAAGCTTCCAATGCCAGCCCCTGATAATACTAAAGTAGGAATAATCCCAGCATCAATCAATTTTTTCTTGATTAATTGCTTCTGGAAGTCGTCAACTTTTATTCGTGGTTCTTGCCCTTTTTCAACTACTTCTGTCCTACCCCTTGAGCCAACGGAAAAATAGCGATTGGGAGCTTCTGTCTTACTAGAGCTTTGCTGACTTGCTTTACGTTGTGGTCTTATACTATCAGCAGTTGCCGTTAGGAAAGGGAGAAGACCTCGTTCAGACATTCTGATGAATACTTTAGTATACAGTTCTCCAATCCATTCTTTTCCATCAGGTGTAGTTGAATTTTTATTATCAACTGCAACTGATGGAATAATATTTACTACCTCAATACTTGTATATTTAACTATCTCTTTCTTTATAAGTTCTGTTCTTTTATTCAAAGCCTCTTGAAATCTCCCTTGTTCCACAGAATTTGCATAAGTGAAGACAATGATAGCATGTTGCCATACGTTAAAGCCAAAAGCTTCTGAAATAAGTTTTATACCTCGTTTTTCATCGGCAGTAACTCTTGTTTCATCAAGACGACTTACAAACCACATTGAATCGATTTGCTTAACTTTTGAACATATTTGCTTTAAATACTTTTCATCATTCCCTTCTTCCTCAATTTCATCGCATAGCCCTGGTGTATCAATCACTGTAAAATCAATACCGTTAACTTCAGATTCATAGGATTCAACTCCCATTGTTGTTGCTTCATACTGACCGATTGTAGCAATTGCTTTTCCTATTAACGAGTTAACGGTACTGGACTTTCCAACTCCTGTTCTCCCTACTAAAAGGAAAACTAACTTTTGGTCCTTTGCTGATTTTATTTTTTCAATAACAGAAGATAAAGCATTTTTTGCTTTGTCAATGTTAGAGCTTATAAAACTGTTTTCAATCACGTTTTTTCTTCGAGGAATAGATACAAAATAAAATTAACGCTATCTATTCTTTATATTCAAGGGAAGTTTTACTGAATAATTTTAATCATTTATGCTTACCAACAAATTATTCAGTACATGTACGGTTATGGTAACCATTCAGAGGATTGTGCGAGCATGGAGGCGAATGTAAGGCGATGTCATGGACTTTAACTTGACAAAGTAGGCTTTATCAGACGCCAGACACTGTATCAAGATCTCCGTGATGGAGTGCAAGTCTTCTCCAAAAATTTTCCTGCATGACGAAATCGTAATCCTGCCCCCCGTAAAAAACACCGTGAATGATTATCCTGTCGGTTGTTAAGGGGTAGAGCCGACGTTGATGGTCAAAATGGCGTCTTTACTCGTAGGTGCAGGTTTTCTCCAGATTGTGGGTGTTCAAAGCAAAGTTCTCTTGCATGAAGGTGTAAACGACTGGCAACGGCACAACATCCGTAGAGGCGATCGCCCAATATCGGTATCCCAAGTCCTCTGAAATCGGCAGCATGAACTCTCAGTTGATGGGTACGTCCTGTTAACGGTATAAACTCTACGCGAGTGTAACCTTCTCTAGCTACAACTTGAAAGTGAGTTAAACTCTTGTTACCGCGCTGCCAATCAACTTGCTGATAGGGACGATTCTGAGGATCTCCCCACAATGGTAGTTCAATTACACCTTTATCAGTTGTGACAGTGCCTGAAAGTAGGGCTTCATAAACCTTGTGAACTAGCCTTTGCTGAAACTGCTGACTGAGTTGGCGATGAGTTTGGCGATCGCGAGCTAGTAAAAGGATACCGGATGTATCTTGATCTAATCGATGCACGGTATTAAGTAGTATACCTTCAGGGAGGAGATGACGCAAGCGACTGAGGACACTGTCTTGATGATCGCTCCCGCGTCCAGGAACAGAAAGGAGTCCTGTGGGTTTGTTCACAGCAATTAACCATTCGTCTTCATAAACAATCGGTATCTCATCTCCCCCTCTGTGTCTCTCTTGCAATCCCGATAGCAGAAAACCAATCATTGGCTGACAACGTTCCACACAAGCTCCATAAAATTTTCCTTGAATTTTATCAAGATTAATAGAAGATGCTCCCCACCAGAACTCTGCCATTGCCAATGGTTTGAGATCGTGCGCTGCTGCGTAATGAAGCAACTTTGGAGTGCAACAGTCTCCTGTACCGGTAGGTAAACCTAAGGGCATTAATTGCTGTAGCGATCGCGATTTCCCTAAAAAATTCATGACTGAGTAAGCCGCGTGCATCTGTGCTTGGAGTTGACGAGACAGTTCTTTCCGTTGTCGTTTCAATTCACAAAGTCGTGCATCTGAGAATGCAATCAACTCCTTGAGTGGCTGCAACGTTACATCTCGTTGACGTTTGAATATGCGTCGCTCAATTCCATCCTGACGACTTTCTTCATCAAGTTGTTCAAGAGTTACTGTGAGCGCTACTCCAGTCAGCTTTTCGCAGAAGATCTGACGTTTTTCGTGTCGTTGCTGTTTGCGTTCTCGATGGTGATTGCTCAATTGTTGCCATTGCAGATCGAACTCGTGACACAACGTTTCGTACTGCTGCCGTTGGGGAAGTTGCTTGAGGTGAATAAGTTCAAGCTTCATCGCATCCAATTGAGCTAAGGTACGGGCTTCATCTAAGGCAACTTGCTCTCTTCCTGGAATCGGCGGTACCCAACCCTCAACTACGCTGCAACCGTGCAGTTGTCCGGAGAAAGCTTTAAGTATCCGTTGTTCTCCGGATGGTAATTCCACCAGCAATACCCCATACATCTTGCCTTCAGAAGAATAACGTTCGTCAATAGCAAGCTGTTTCATTAAACCACAGGCTGCTGCCTCAGCCATCTGGGTACGAGGAAGTCTCAGTAACTCACCACTTTGAGGACAACGCCCTTCATAATAATAGTTTGGGGCGGTGCTGATGACAAAATTGCTGTCTATAAAATTTGAAAGCGGATGCAGAACTACCATATAAGAATGATTTTACACCAACTTTCAGCCAACACCGCGTTCCTAAGTTACGCGGTGTTGGCTCAAGCAATACCTATGAAGCAACACTCACCCTAATGTTTTTAGCATATTTGCGATCGCCTTCACTTAAAGATGTCATTGAAGAAGAACTCAGAAGTCGTGACGTCAGTCGTCAGAATCAATCAGTCGGGGATTCAAACCCACCACGCAATTGTTGACCACGCTCATCAAAGATTTAGTGGGGGGTCTTAAACCCTTTGATTCATTCACCAGTCGTACAGAATTCATGCGCTCATTCTGACTCCTGACTCCTGAATTCTGTTAGATAATGTATTTATAACTGAATTTATGAAACGTTGTACTTAGACAAAACAAAACAGCACAAAAATTGATTGTCAGGGGGAAATTTTGACGCTGGATGCGCGATTTGCCCTGACGGCACCGCTTCGTCATCGCACGCCTCGTGGCTTTGGTATTGTTTTTTAGAAACTATCGCAGCGCAACTCCTTACGAGATCAATACAGGTGAACAACAGATGCGATCGCACAAGAGCAATTGTTAACCCCGACACTTTTCTCTACCTATTTTTCTGGTAAATGGTATGTCAAGCTACAGTCTTAGTAACTCTAAGAGTGCTAATCTTAACGCCAATCAAAAATAAATAATTGTTCGTAACGACTCTACCTAAAGTAGGTCGGGAAGTCTGGGAGCCACGAAGTTGATTCTTCAATTCATTTAATTTCTTGAAGAATCAACGTTATTTATATCGTGGCGGAGAGACGACACGACCTGATTTATCAGGCGCGATATTCTCTAATTAACTGTGAGCTGATTCTCTAGAATCCGAGCGACAAGTCAATGCCAACTTCCAGCCTGAATCCGCGCATTTATAATGCGCGGTGTTGGCTCAATTGTAAGACGGAGGTAAAAAGTGACCGGCTTAACGCCTACTGAGTTAGAACGCTATCATCGCCAAATGATGCTCCCGAATTTTGGCGATGCAGCACAGAAACGTCTCAAATCAGCCACGGTTTTAGTGACGGGTGTGGGAGGATTAGGTGGTACGGCAGCACTATACCTTTTGGTAGCAGGTGTTGGGCGGTTAATCCTGGTTAGATCTGGGGATCTGCGACTTGACGATATGAATCGTCAAATTCTGATGACAGATGATTGGGTAGGCAAGCCACGGGTGTTCAAAGCACAAGAAACTCTCAAAGCGATTAATCCTGATGTTCAAGTGGAAGCAGTTGATGAATACATCACTCCTGAGAATGTAGATTCTTTGGTACAATCAGCTGACATCGCGCTTGACTGTGCCCATAACTTTACAGAGCGCAATTTGTTGAACGAGGCTTGTGTACGGTGGCGTAAGCCAATGGTGGAAGCAGCAATGGATGGGATGGAGGCTTATTTAACCACGATAATTCCGGGTGAGACGCCCTGTTTATCTTGCCTGTTTCCGGAGAAGCCTGATTGGGATCGGCGCAATTTTGCTGTTTTGGGTGCTGTATCTGGAACACTTGGATGTTTGACAGCAATAGAGGCAATAAAGGTAATTACAGATTTTGGTCAACCTCTATTGTCACAACTTCTAACAATGGATCTGACTCGGTTAGAATTTACCAAACGTCATTCTCATCGCGTTCCAGAGTGTCCAATATGCGGCCATATCAAGTTCAGTTGAATAGTGATAATAAAGTTCGTCGTTGCGCTGTCTTCACTCATCATAGTCTTGAGCGCTCGACAGCGCAACTACAGATCTATCTTTTATTGATAAGTAGTACAGGAATTTTCAGGTAAATAGACTACATTCGTAGGGAAACTTGTAGCTAGCGATGCCAACGGAATCGCACGCTTTTATAGCCCTTAGATGCTTTGCGTGCAATATGTGAATAGAGACGCCATGATTGAAGCGTCTCTACATTTATTTTTTGAAGATGTACGTGATTCAAATGAAAACCGTTATAGTTCACATTTATGCTACTTTCCCATCACTGATAATCAGTTATCAGCTTGTCTCAGGCAGAGTGTCGTCTTTCGATGCCTTGAGCTTTTTAGCTTTGCGCCGTTTCGTCAAGCTAAATACTCGATCTGCATCTGGCGGATTAATGGGTTGAGGTGAATAATCCAGCAAGTCTCCCGGCGTAATCGGCTTCTCCAAGTCTTCTGCTAGCTCATTCAGAGCATTGCATAACAGATTCAATGCCACTCCGTCCAACCGTGGCATCGTCTTTGCTCTTCTAAGGCTAGACATCGAGTTGGTGCTGATATCTAACTTCTTGGCTAGGTCTACACCTTTGATATTATACCTAGCCATCACTTCTTTTAGTCTCCACCTAATCAAAGTCATAAGCATATAAATCAACACTTTTACTCTACTTGTACAGATAAAAAAGCATAAATCGCCTTTTGTCTTTTATTTAATTTATATTTAAATTTAATGAATAATAAATATTAAGATGCATAAATAAAAGCCTAACTTGTAATATAATTTTTATTAAAGAGAAAGCGATCACCCATTCTGCCAAGAATTCCTGCGATCGCCTTTAGTAACTACCCCAATATTGGGAAAACCAATACTGGAGACCTAATTTATATAAACTTAATTTCTATGATGACACAGGTTCAAGCAATTGGGTATAACAATCAGGCAATCGCCCAAGCTAATATCGACAGATACACACAAAGGCTTGGCGATGTGGTAGCACCGTTGGATAATTTAACAGCCCTCTGCTCTGCCACTCAAGATATTTTGCATTACTCCTTTTTCCTAGCCAACCAGAAGAAGCGCTCCAAAACCGAATATAAACAATTGTTGCACAACCTCGGTTGGAAAGGTGAAGAGAAACGGTACCTGAAAGTGGCAGCAGCGTTTGAGAACTTCTCCCCCTCTGAGCTAGCTAGTGTAGAGCCAGGAACCATCTTTCGGTTGGCAAATAACTCCAAGAAGTACCAAAGAGTGATCGACTCTCTACCGGATCTACCACAAATCACTCAAGCAGCAGTACGAGATCTCATCGAACAGCAACGTCAGCATCGCTCACCACAATCTGAAAATCCCAGTATTTGGCGGCGGATACCCAACGGTGGACGCTACTGCCAAATCCCACCTATCCACGAGGCTGATGATCTGACGGGAAAAACATTGCAGCAGATGATGGATTCGGAGGGATTGAGCGCACAGCGTATTGTATCAGAGGCGATCGCACTACGGCAGGCATTCATTGAAGGACGATTGGTAGCTGTGGAGTCAGCAACTGTGCTGCCGTCTGAAGTCCCAATAGAGGAGTCGCCAGATCTTCAATATGAAGATTTATTAATTGAGCGAAAGGATGTAGCGATGCCTAACGGCAAGCCCAACGGGAAAGTAGTCGCCTCTGTCGGGAAACCCTTGTGCAGCGCTCCCTTACCGCAGAACTTCTACGTGTTGACTGATGCGGAAGTAAAATCAGTCTTTATAGAGGAATTGGAGTCACCGGAGCAATTTGAGAATGGCAGTGCTAATAATATGACTAATCAACCAGAACCAAAATTAGACGCTGATACAGTTAAATATGGTGATGACGCCCCCGAAGAAATCAAAAAACTATCAGAAGCTAAAAAAGTTGGGATAATTGTTGATTTCAAGGAAGTTTCTACTGACATGTATCATGCGAGGCGGCGTGGTAGTCGTTTTGGGGAAGTGATGAGAAAGTTAGGCTTCTATCATGTCTGGTTGATCACTTGTAATAATGTTTGTAGTTGCGCTTTAGCGCTCAATTATGATTAAGAGCGCTAAAGCGCAACTACGAGCCAGGGAGATACTGGATGTGACTCAACGGAGAAACGTGATAAATTATCTTCACTGAACTGTATTGAGTTATCTCATCTCCGGTTGATTAGTCAAAATTCCCGTATATACTTTATCCGGCGTTGCTTAAACGGAAGTATTCAAAGACATGGGGAAGGAAGTCTGGACTGATACCTTTGCCTGTATCCCTAACTTGAATCTGAGCATGCTCCCCCATGCGGTTGAGTTGAATTTGCACGCTTCCACCAGAAGGTGTAAACTTAACAGCGTTAGAAAGTAAATTCCAGATGATTTGCTGTAAGCGAGCAGAATCTCCAAGGATTTGCCCTACGTCTTTTTCAAACACCGTTTCAACTCGAATTGATTTGGCTTGAGCTGCTAACTGCACCGTTTCCATCGCTGCTTTGATGGTTGATGCCAGATTAACTCCAACCATGTTGAGACTGAATTTGGCACGCAAAATGCGAGACACATCTAACAAATCCTCAATCAGTTGTACCTGTAGCTTAGCGTTGCGTTCGATTATTTCTATAGCAGCTAAAAAGAATAGTTTCTATTGTTTAATTGCACATTTGCCATTGAACAATAGGAACTTTCACAAAATAGCAGACCCACAAATTAAGAATGACAATCATTGTATAGTGTTAAAAGTCAGCGTTTTTGCCGCTTACGGTAGTCGTTGTCAACTTATTATTGACTTCAGCTATAGTCAATGTTGACTCTCAGACCAACCCTCATGTAATGTACACGTATCTATAGTTGGAGCAAAAAACAAAAATAGGAAAAGAAGCTATGATACATCGATTGACTAAATTAACCCAAAAACCTTTCCATTGCTAAACTTGAGCTTATTGTTAGCCTTATTGATAAGAAATAGTCATATGTACTCTTTGAGCAATATATTAAAACCATACAGTGTTGAGGAGTTCTTAAAAAAGAATTGGACGAGCAAAGCAGTCTTGATACCTGGTGAAGAGGAGAATAAATTTGCTCATCTGTTTTCCTGGGACACAATAACATATTTGTTGAACTTTCATCAGTTAAAATACCCTGAGCTACGCTTGGCGTTAGATGAGGAAGTCCTTGACGAAAACGCGAATGCTGATCTCATCAAGCGTTGCCAAGAAGGTGCAACTCTCATTATCAATGGGGTGCATAAACGAATTCCAGAACTGGCTAATTTTGCCTCCCAAGTGAAATACGATTTAGGATGTGGTGTACAAATTAATGCTTACTGCTCATGGCCACAAAAACAAGGTTTTTCTTCCCATTATGACACCCATGAAGTCTTTATACTACAAATAGACGGGACCAAAAAATGGTATGTTTTTCCTGATACATTTAAATATCCCTTAACTGAACAAAAATCTTCTTCTTTGAAGCCGCCTGAGGGAGAAGCTTATCTAACGTGTACCCTGAACAAAGGTGATGTTCTTTACATTCCTCGCGGTCATTGGCACTATGCGATCGCACTTGATGAACCTTCATTACATCTAACTTTAGGAGTTCATTGTCGAACTGGTATTGACTTTTTAGAATGGGTCGTTAACCAGCTACGCCAAGAGGAAGATTGGCGTAAAAGTCAACCTTTAGGTGTAGAAACAGGAGCGATAGAGAGCCATTTATCTAATTTAATAGATAGACTAGATAAGTATTTTTATTCTCGTAATAGTTATGATGAATATATCCGCTATTTAGATAGCTTGTACAAACCAATAGCCCCCTACTCACTACCATATCAAGCAGGGTTTGGAATATTTCACCGTGGCACTGAAACAAAGTTCAGAAGTGCTCAGTCTCAGCGCCTAAGAATTTTAGAACAAGCAGACGGTAGTGGATGCACAATTATCATTGCTGGGAAGGAAGTATCTCTCAGGGGTGTACCCATTACTGTTGTGGATAAATTATTCCATACAGAGACTTTCACTGTTAATGATGTTGTGAACTGGCTACCAGATTACTCTTTAGAAATGGACATTGTCCCTTTGTTGTCTCGTCTAGTCGTCGAAGGTATCATTTTCGTTGACAGTTAAGGGGAAGATTCAAGCCAAAGCTACCCTCCTCATATCTTGCACCTGTCCATTGGAATGGCCATTCCAATGGACAGGTGCAATAGACATCAAGAGAAATTATGTAAGGGCGTTCGCCTTCAGGCGTTCTGTGTAGGGTAGGGCTGTTCGCCCTTACCAAGGATTTGAACGAACGCATAATTAATTTTGACTCCATGTCTAATACCATTTCACGAAAATCTTGATACTATTCGCTCAAGAACTGCATCCCCTGCTCCCTCTGCTCAAGAACTGCTTGCCTAAATGTATCAACTTTAAAGTGAAACGGTATAATACTGAAGTTTAGACTAGACTAAATGCGAGAAGTTATGCTCGCAGGTAAGGGTCATTACTGAGGGGACTTTGCATCAAGCTGGGCAGCATGCTGCAACAGATAATTCCAAGTCTTTGGTGCATTTTTAATGATCCAGATGGAACTCTATATCGAGAAAGCATAGCCGAAGCGTTGCAGCAACATTTACAGCTGATTCACTTGAGTATACAATCAAGCAACCAACAACAGCCCGATTTCCCTCGCCTTGAGAGCTTTATTCGGGCAAATCTCGATCAAAAACTGACTGTTGCTGAACTTGCGCGTGATAGCACAGACGACTCCACAATCCTTACAGCGAATCGTGCGGAAGCAATTTGGTCAGTCGGTGTACGAGTGGGTGACAACACTCCGATTGGAGCGATCGCTTGAACTCTTGCGCCATAGCAAACTTGATCTCGCTACCATTTCTATAGAGAGTGGCTTTGCCAATCAGTCTCATTGGACTCGTTTGTTTCGTCGCAAATTTGGGGTTGGGCTTTTACCTAGAAAAATCTGCCAGCCTCCGGAAAAATCGCCCCATGAAAAGTTGTTCTTTTTGTATACCAGTTGACAATTGGGGCGATTTTTCCGCTTCAACGTTGGCTCTAAACCCCTTACTTGTAATGAGGCTGGCAGATTTTTCAGTCTTTTGGTGAGACGGTAACTCCTTCCTAAGCTGCGCTTCTAGCTGAACGGATTATACAAAACCCTATACCAATTGTGATAGACTTCGCAAAAACATTCTTCTAAACTCACCTTTGTACTAGTGAATGCACAGAGAATCGAAGTCTCCAACGGCATGTTTATTAAAACCTAAACAGAAAGGAGAATAATCATTAACGTTCCGCTGACAACATTTTTGACGACCACCATTTGGGGAACGACATAATGAGGCAAGGCGATCGCCACCTAATCAAAGGCGTACAGATGTTCGCTGGTACTTGCATGTCAACTGACTGGTATAACTTTACAAATGTTCAGTTGAAACTGATAGAGCTAATTATCAATGTACGCCATATTCAAAAACACTGAAGGAAAAACAAGATGACTAATCAAACGAACCTCGGCGGCAGTTTCACACTCCCAGGCACTTCAAAATGGAAGAAAGCAAACAAAGGAGGCAGATGGGCTTATTAATCTTGTCCTTTAACAATTTCTTTTTGGATAGAATTCAGTTGTTCAGCTAATTCTTGCCGAGAAGAAGCTTTGAGTAGATATCGCAAAACAAACCAGCCTACGTAACCAATTCCAGCTAAATTAATAACTGAGTTTATCTGCGGAATATCATTTATTGCATCTACTATGGCTAGGATTATCTTAACTGTAATAATCGATGCAATGATTAAAGGAATACTGATAATTAGCGACTTGTATTCATCAAACAGATTAGTTGCAGGCAGCTTTGCGTCTGTATAAGAAGTTTCGTCGGCAATCTCGTTCACAGATCCATTAATGTTTTCTTCATTAGATGTTTCTAAAAGCATCGATTGCTCAGGCAAGATGTCGGCAATCTCGTTCACATAGCCATTGATGTTTTCTTCAGTATCTGGTGAGGATGTGTTCGCCTCAGAGAAATCTTTGACAACCAGAGAATTGCCCGCACGGATATCATCTTGAGCCAATTTCATCAAAGGAGAGTTAATGGCATTGTACATAT